>JAHEHJ010000010.1 GCA_024644655.1 Flavobacterium sp. | reverse complement strand
CATAGGGTGGTACGCATATCCTTTGTTCCCAAAATGTACAGCCACTTCATAGCTAGCCACAATTGTTGCTCCAGTACGATTAGCAATAGTTTCTACATCTAAGATGTGATCTTGATGCGCATGTGTGAGTAATATATAATCAGCCCCTAAACCATTTATATCGATATGTGAGGCTTTGGGATTACCTGTAATAAAAGAATCCACTAAGATATGTTTCCCTTTTACTGCAATATCTACACAACCGTGTCCGTAAAATGTAATTTTCATACTTATTAATTTTTAAATATATGTGACTATCATATCAGATATAAAAAAGATCAAACTCAATGAAAGCAATACAGCTAATAAGAAAGTACTCAAGGCTACTTTCTTGAGTTCTGAATCCAGTAATCTAGGCTCTTTATTGCGATGAACAGACATCAAATGGCTGATTAAAGGAAAATAGGCCACTACAAAAAGATATTGATCAAAATGAAAACCATTCAAAAAAGCAAAAACCAATACCAATATCATAGCACTCACCACCAAAAAGTAGTGGTATATTTTGGCTTTAGCGCCCCCCATTTGGACCACTAGTGTGTTTTTACCCGCCTTTCTATCGCTAGCTTCATCTCGCATATTGTTTAAGTTCAATACGGCCACACTTAAAAACCCAATGGCCGTTGCAGGCAAAAACAATAAGACATCGATAGTCTTGGAAAACATAAAATAGACTCCAAAAGTACTTACTATCCCGAAAAACACAAATACAAATACATCGCCATATCCTCTATATCCATAGGCTCCTTTACCAACTGTATATCGTATAGCAGAAGCAATTGCCAATATTCCCAAGACAAAAAACACTAAAGAATAAATCAGATAACGCTCTTTAAAAGCAAAATAAATCAGTAGCAATGCAAATCCTAATGTAATAAATGAAGTCAATGCCATAGCAAGCTTCATGTCTTTAGGCGTAATCACGCCACTTTGAATAGCACGCTTTGGTCCTACTCGATCTTCATTATCGGTTCCTTTAACGCCATCACCGTAATCATTGGCAAAATTGGATAATATCTGTAAGCCCAAGGTTGTTAATAACGCAAAGATGACAATTTTCCAATTGAACATGGCTTGCGACATCGCATAAAAACTACCTACCAAAATCCCTGATACTGATAGTGGTAAAGTTCTAAGCCGTGCTGCTTGAATCCAGTGTTTCATATTTTAAGTTAATTTAGAATATTAGATATACTTAAAGTTGTTTTGTAGTTTTAATCAATTTCTATTTTAAGGCAACCATTTCTTTTCAAAATTAGGTTTGCGCTTCTCTAAAAAGGCATCCCTTCCTTCTTGGGCTTCTTCTGTCATATAAGCTAAACGAGTTGCTTCTCCTGCAAATACTTGTTGACCAACCATACCATCATCGGTAAGATTCATAGCAAATTTCAACATTTTAATTGAGGTTGGTGATTTTGCCAAAATTTCTTGAGCCCATTCAAAAGCAGTGCTTTCAAGTTCTTCGTGAGGAATTACAGCATTCACCATACCCATTTCAAAGGCTTCTTGAGCCGAATAATTACGGCCTAAAAAGAAAATTTCACGTGCCTTCTTTTGCCCTACCATTTTAGCTAAATATGCAGACCCATAACCCCCATCAAAACTCGTTACATCAGCATCTGTTTGTTTGAATATGGCATGTTCTTTACTAGCAAGTGTCAAATCACAAACCACATGCAGACTATGTCCTCCACCAACTGCCCATCCTGGAACTACTGCAATAACAGCCTTAGGCATAAATCGAATGAGTCTTTGTACATCTAATATATTCAAACGATGATATCCATCTTCACCCACATACCCTTGGTGACCTCTAGCCTTTTGATCACCTCCACTACAAAAAGACCAAATACCATCCTTTGAAGATGGGCCTTCAGCAGACAATAAAACCACCCCTATAGAAGTGTCTTCTTGTGCATCGTGAAAAGCTTGCAATAATTCAGCAGTAGTCTTTGGACGAAAGGCATTACGAACATCCGGTCGGTTGAATGCAATACGAGCTACACCTTGGCACTTTTTATAGGTTATATCTTCAAATTCTCTTACTGATTTCCAATCTATAGTACTCATAACAAAGGATTTGTATTATCAATGTTTACTTTTTATGTTAAAATAATTTGCCCCTAACGGATTTGCATTATTTTAGCGTAAAAATAAATGATTTTTAACTGAAATTTCAAACCCAATAGGAATACTTATGAATAAATATCTTTTCAGCTTTGCTTTTTTATGCATTAGTACTTTAGGATTTTCCCAAACTTATGAATTTCAAACCATTAAGGATATAGTTGCAAATCCAGTTATCTCTCAAGACCAAACTGGAACCTGTTGGAGTTTCTCTACAACTTCATTCTTAGAAGCTGAAATAATACGCACTACTGGTAAGCATATAGACCTTTCAGAAATGTTTACTGTACGTAATACATATTCTAAAAAGGCATGGGTTTATGTAATGCGACAAGGAAAAGCCCAATTTGGAGAAGGTGGGTTAGCTCATGATGTAATCTATTCAGCACGAGATTATGGTGTTGTACCTCAAAGTGTTTATAGTGGAAAAGTATCTGCAGACGCACCCTATGATCATGCGGCAATGGTAACTGCCATGGAAACATTATTAAAATCCTATGTTGCTAATCCACTAGTTGAGTTGGCACCCGATTGGAAAAATGCAATATCTACAGTTTTAGATAACTATATGGGTAAGGCACCAACTGAGTTTACTTATGAAGGCGTTCAGTATACACCCACTTCTTTTTTCAAAAGCACCGAGCTAAACCCTAAAAATTATATTACGATTTCTTCATATACCCATGAACCATTTTACCAACCTTTTTTATTGGATATTCCTGATAATTTTTCAAATGGCTTATTTTATAATTTGCCTTTAGATGAGTATATGCAAAATATTGACTATGCACTAGATAAAGGATTTACACTAGCATTAGATACTGACGTATCAGAAGCTAGTTTTTCTGGCAAAATAGGTGTCGCTGCAATACCTGAAAACCCTGCTGATACTAAAACGATTTTAAAAGAAATCAAGCCCGAAAAAACAATTACCCCTGCAATCCGTCAAGCTCAATTTGAAAGTTATGCTACTACTGATGACCATTTGATGCATATTGTTGGTAAAGTAAAAGACCAAACAGGAAAAGTATATTATAAAGTAAAAAACTCATGGGGTAGCGAATCTGGAAAAGAGGGTTATGTATACATGAGCGTTGCCTATTTACGCTTAAAATCCATATCTGTATTACTACATAAAGATGGATTATCTCCAAAAACAAAAGCCGCGTTAGGACTATAATTCATTTTTCTATACATAAGTGATTCGAAGTAATCTGTTTGGCAATATCATTGTAACCTAAACTTCTTATTTCGAATAACATTTATTTTCATTACCTAATATTTCATATTTGACTATTATACTACCCCACTATAGTTAAAACTAAAGCTCTTTTTTAATTTGAATTAATAAAAAACCTCATAACGAATTGAATATATGATATTTAAATGCTAAAACTAAATATTATTACAGTGTTCTATACAATAATTCATTTTTTTATGTTAACTTAGGTTTGTATTGTAAACTGAAATGTGTGACACATGATTGTAAAAAAGACCTATCCTAAAATAGTTTTACTCATCTTTTCGTCAAGTGTTATTTTCATAATGCTCTATTTTTCTTTGTATTATTACACCAAACAAGTAGAGAAGCAAGTTTATACCGATTCTACAGAACAATACAATACTCAAGTGAGTCAATTGATTCGCATGAACTCAAGTCCAATCACAGTTTCAATCAATAATGACACGAACTGGGACGAATTTTTAACATTTGTAACCACTAAGGACGTTGCATGGTATAATACCATTATAGCTAAAGAAGTAGACATTTACAAGGCAGACTATATGGTAGCCTATGATGTAAACCAGCAGTTTATTACCCATACTACTACATCGCACATCCATACTATTGATTTTATACCTAAAGCTGCCATGACAGCTCTTAATTCAGCTGGATTAAGTAAGTTTTACATGAAAATCCCAGAAGGATATGTTGAAGTATTTGGAGCGGCAGTTCACCCTTCATTTGATTTACATAAAAACAAAACCAAAGCTAGTGGCTATTTCTTTGTAGTTCGGTTAATTGATGAACGTTATTTTAAGGAATTGGAAACACTTACCGATTCCAAAATCGCTTTTACTACTGCTAATACAATTGTCAAACCAAGCCAACATACTATATCGGCTATTATTCCATTAGCCGATTCAAAAGGCACAATTATTAATAATCTCTTATTTCAAAGAAAGTTTGAAGTGTATTTTGAAAATACTACTACTATATTATACCTTATTATTTTCACTTTCATCATCAACCTACTCCTCAATTTGATTTTAACTCGTCGATTGGTATATTATCCTTTAGACCTAATTCGAAAAGTATTAGAGACCGGAAATCGAAATGCTATAAAAGAACTTAAAACTACTACTGGAGAATTTAGACATATTGGGGAATTGTTTGAAGAAAACAACAAACACAAAAAAGAATTAGTTAATGCCAAACTTAAAGCAGAGGAAAGTGACCGTTTAAAATCTTCTTTTTTAGCCAACCTTTCACATGAAATCCGAACCCCTATGAATGCCATCAATGGATTCACTGATTTAATGATGACAACTCAATTATCGGACGATGAACGTATGGAATACTTAAAAGTAATCGACAAAAGCGGCAAAAGTCTAGTTTCTATTATTGATGATTTAATAGAAATGTCTAAAATTGATTCTAACCAAATTGTACCTAACTATACTAGTCTAAATCTAGAATCTTTTTTATTAGAAGTATTTGAAACCATCAATATTACAATTGCTAAAACTAAAAATGTAACTCTAGAATTAAAAAAACCGAACCATCCTGCCGAATACAACATATTAACAGATGAAACCAAATTAAAACAAATCATCATTAACTTAGTTACAAACGGAATAAAATATACTGAAAAAGGAACTGTAAGTTTTGGTTATGAAATACAAACCACTAGTAAATCCATCAAGTTCAACATTACAGATACTGGATTGGGAATTACAAAAGAAAACCAAAAATTCATATTTGACCGTTTTAAAAGGGTTGATAGTGATTTAGCCATTCAAGAAGGAGGTCTCGGATTAGGATTGGCTATTACAAAAGCCTATGTAGAATTACTTAGAGGTACTATAACATTAAAATCGGAAGTAGGTATAGGTTCTAAGTTTTCGTTTACCATACCACTTGAATATGATGTAAATGAACATATTGTAGTACAAACTATCAATGATTCCGCACCAAAAAAGGATAATAATTTAACCTTACTCATAGCAGAAGATGACAACATCAATTTCTTGTTGTTTCAAAAAATCATGAGTTTGAAAAACTACACCATTCTTAGAGCTGTCAATGGACAAGAAGCTGTTTCTATTTGTTTTGAAAATCCCAATATTGATTTGGTGCTCATGGACATCAAAATGCCTATAATGAATGGTTTTCAAGCATTAGAATTAATTCGGCCTCTTAGACCTAACCTACCCATCATAGCACAAACAGCTTATGCTTCGACTGAAGATCAAGAACGCATTTTTGCGGCTGGATTTACTGGCTACATCACAAAACCACTCCAAAAAGAACGCTTGTTTGAATTGATTGAAGAACAATTAAAGAAATAACTAATGAATTTACATTTTATTAGAATAAAAGAAATCCCGCAATAAGCGGGATTTCTTTTATTCTAAAGACAAAGTAATTTGCCCATCATCATCCAATTCTGTTTGAATATTCTCTGTTTCTGCTGTGGAATCATGTCCTTCTAAAACTTCCTCTTCTTCAGGTTCGGGTTCTTCATATGGCAATGGATCCAATAAATTCACTTGTTTTAATTTATCTGTTGTCAATTGGTTTCCAATCGCTTTAATACCTTTTACAGTAATAAATTGTTCCAAATCAACTGTCAATGTTTCTTTTTGAACCCCTTTTACTTTTGCAAACACAACTTCAGCCATAGGGCGCCAATCGGTAGAAACTATTTCTAATTGGGACTTTTCATGTTCTGAAATAAATATTTCTTCTTTATTCTCATTTTCAACTAAGAATCGCTTCACAAAATACCGGTCTTTTTCGCCATCAAAATAGATTGCTGAAATAGGTTTGTTTGGATTCCATTTCTCCAAAACAATCATACCCTCTTCAAAATGAGTAGTCAATTCAGGGATAATGGTTTTAAGTTTTCCATTTTGGTTAATAATCAACAATCGATCATTTGGTCTGAACTCTCCAAGCAACTCACCTCTTCCATCTACATTAAGACGCTGAACAGTATCATCAAACCACACTTTACGTGGACGTAAGGTTGATATTCCTTTTTCTTTTAATTCGATTTTCTTAATTGGATATTTGGTAACTGTATTTCCACGAGACGCTCTTCCTTTTATAGCAATATCCGTAAAATCCACATCCCATTTAAGTTTTTTTACACTTCCAATTTGGCGTAACAATATCGTAACGACTTCCGCTTCCCCATTTGGATTTGCCGAAAAATACAATACTTGGGAACCTGCTTTCTCTTGTGTCAAATCATAAAACTTATCTCGAGTAACACCTGACACATTAAAACGTTTTATAAATGCTGATCCATTTTTACCATCTCGGTAAATCATGTTGTAAATCGTGCGCTTATCATTTTTATCAAATACGGCTACATGAATAATGTCTTTACCTACGAATTTCTTTTCATCTACTTTAGCCACCATCATCTTACCATCTCGTAAAAACACAATTACATCATCAATATCTGAACAATCGGCAACATACTCATCTTTCTTCAATCCCGTTCCAAAGAAGCCTTCTTCTCTATTCACATAGAGTTTTGTATTACGCAAGGCAACTTTAGTTGCTTCTATATTATCAAAACTACGCAACTCCGTTTGACGTTCTCTTCCTTTACCATATTTATCCTTTAGCATTTGGAAAAAGTCAACAGTATAATCGATTATATGGTCTAAATGATGTTTTACCTGTTCCATTTCGGCTTCTAGCTTTGAAATGGCATCATCAGCTTTATCCGAATCAAAACGGGTAATACGAATCATCGGTATTTGGGTTAACTTTTGTAAATCATCATCATGTATCTCACGAACAAATGATTTCGAAAACGGTTTAAATTGATTGTACAAGTAGACATATAAAGACTCTCTATCCGAATACAATTTGAAGTCGATGTACATTTCTTCCCGAATAAATATTTTCTCTAGGGTAGCAAAATGCCATTTATTCTCCAATTCATCCAATTGAATTTCTAGTTCACGCTTTAATAAATCTACGGTGCGATTTGTTGATATTTTCAACATATCAGTCACTCCAATAAAGCGTGGTTTATGATTCTCAATCACACAACCTAATGGTGCTACAGACGTTTCACAAGCAGTAAATGCATATAAAGCATCTATAGTTTTATCTGGAGATACTCCTGTAGGGAGATGAATTAATATTTCAACCTCAGCAGCTGTATTGTCTTCAATCTTTTTAACTTTAATCTTTCCTTTTTCATTTGCTTTCAAAATACTGTCAATTAAAGTCGACGTATTAGTAGAAAACGGAATCTGGGTAATAACCAATGTTTGTTTGTCCAATTGGTTAATTTTAGCACGTACTCTAACCCTTCCACCACGAAGACCATCATTATAACCCGATACATCAGCTATACCAGCAGTTGGAAAATCAGGAAATAAAGTAAATGGTTTGTTTTTCAAAACTTTAATAGAACAATCAATTAATTCATTAAAGTTATGAGGCAATATTTTAGTAGAAAGCCCCACAGCAATTCCTTCTGCACCTTGAGCTAATAACAAAGGGAATTTAACTGGAAGGTTAATCGGTTCAGCACGACGACCATCATAGGACACCCCCCATTCGGTAATTTTCGGGGAAAACAACACATCGTGTCCAAATTTAGATATACGGGCTTCTATGTAACGGGATGCCGCAGCACTATCTCCTGTTAGGATATTTCCCCAGTTACCCTGCATGTCTATGATTAAGTCTTTTTGACCAATTTGGACCATAGCATCTCCTATACTTGCATCTCCATGAGGATGGTACTGCATTGTATGGCCCACGATATTTGCTACTTTATTATATCGCCCGTCATCCAACTCTTTCATAGAGTGCATAATACGCCGTTGCACAGGTTTAAACCCATCTTCTATTGCGGGCACGGCGCGCTCTAAGATTACATAAGAAGCGTAATCCAAGAACCAATCTTTGTACATACCTGTTACTTTAGTAATGGTATCTTCTGGATTTTCATCATTTTCGTAAAAATGACTCCCCGTTGAGGGCCGAATTACATCCTCAAAACCTTCTTCTATAGCATCTTCATTTCCTTCCTCTGCAGAAGAATCGTTTAACGACTCATTGCTTTCGTCTTCATTTGGGATAATATCGTCTTCTTCGTCTTTCATGTATGCTAAACTTTAGTACTCTTATTCAATAACAGTAGTACAGTATCTTATTAATTAACTACTTTTCAATTACATCCAATTCCACTTTCAGATTATTGATAATGAAATCCTGACGGTCAGGTGTATTTTTACCCATATAGAATTCCAATAAGGTCTCTATTGAAGTGGCTTTATCCAACATAATTGGATCTAAACGAATATCTTGTCCAATAAAATGTTTAAACTCATCAGGTGAAATCTCCCCCAACCCCTTAAATCGTGTAATTTCGGGTTTTGGCTTCAACTTTTCAATGGCATTTACTCGTTCTTCTTCACTATAACAATAAATGGTTTCTTTTTTATTTCGGACTCGGAATAATGGTGTTTGTAGTATATACAAATGTCCGTCTTTAATCAACTCTGGGAAAAACTGTAAAAAGAAGGTAATCAATAATAAGCGAATGTGCATTCCATCAACATCGGCATCTGTAGCAATTACAATATTATTGTATCGCAAATCACCCATATCTTCTTCAATGTCTAAAGCAGCTTGTAACAAGTTAAACTCTTCGTTTTCGTATACAATCTTTTTGGTCATGCCATACGAATTCAATGGTTTACCCCTCAAACTAAATACGGCTTGTGTATTCACATCTCTTGATTTCGTGATGGAACCCGAAGCCGAGTCTCCCTCAGTAATAAACAAGGTGCTTTCTAAACTTCTAGGATTTTTAGCATCGGTCAAATGCACACGGCAATCGCGTAGTTTTTTGTTGTGTAAACTAGCTTTCTTAGCACGATCCTTAGCCAACTTTCTGATTCCTGACAATTCTTTTCGTTCTCTTTCCGCTTGAAGGATTTTGCGCAATAACAAATCAGCTACTTCAGGGTTTTTATGCAGAAAGTTATCTAATTTGTTCTTGATAAAATCATTTACAAACGTTCTCACGGATGGTCCATTTGGACCTATTTCTGTGGAACCTAACTTGGTTTTAGTTTGTGATTCAAAAACAGGTTCTTCTACTTTTATAGAAACAGCTGAAACTATCGATTTACGAATGTCAGATGCTTCGAAGGGTTTGTTGTAAAACTCTTTAATCGTTTTTACTATTGCCTCTCGAAAAGCTCCCAAATGTGTTCCACCTTGAGTGGTATTTTGACCATTAACAAACGAATGGTATTCTTCTGAATATTGTGATTTACTATGTGTCAATGCTATTTCAATGTCATCACCCAACAAATGGATGATTGGATATTGCATATCTTCCTCCGTAATAGTTTCTTCCAGTAAATCTTTTAAACCGTTATCGGAATAGAATTTCTCCCCATTGAAGTAAATAGTCAGTCCTGTATTCAAATAACAGTAGTTTTTGAGCATTTTAATAATATACTCATTTCTGTATTTGTAGTTCTTAAAAATAGCCTCATCAGCCACAAAAGAAACTTTAGTACCTTTTCGTTTGGTAGATTCAATGATGTCTTCTTCAACAGTCAAATTACCCGCAGAAAATTCAGCAGCCTTTTGTTGGTTATCTCGAACCGATTCTACCCGGAAATAATTAGACAAAGCATTGACTGCCTTAGTTCCTACTCCATTCAAACCTACCGACTTCTTAAAGGCTTTGGAATCATATTTTCCACCCGTATTCATTTTGGAAACTACATCAACCACTTTACCCAATGGTATTCCACGTCCATAATCACGAACCGATACTAGCTTGTCTTTAATTGTCACTTCAATAACTTTTCCAGCACCCATGACAAACTCATCAATACAGTTATCCATGACCTCTTTGAGTAAGATGTAAATACCATCATCGGGAGAAGAACCATCACCCAGTTTTCCGATATACATACCTGGTCGCATTCGAATGTGTTCTTTCCAATCAAGCGAGCGTATATTATCTTCTGTATATTGATTTTGTTCTGACATTTTAAAACTATCGATTTTAACTTCGTTCAGTTCGGTCTTTGCTTTGTGCACTAACCTTGGGTGTGCTAATATAGTGGAAATACAAGGATTTTTGAAATGATATTTATCAAAGTTATTAAGAATGTTTTTGACAAATTTTAGTAAAAAACCAACTGATTATTCGACCTAAAAACAAAAAAAGCTGTTGATAGTAACCAACAGCTTTTTTGTTTTGTTTTATTTCGATATTATACGTTGAAACGGAAATGCATTACATCACCATCTTTAACAATATACTCTTTTCCTTCCACTCGTAATTTACCCGCTTCTTTTACTTTTGCTTCTGATCCAAAATGAGAAAAATCTTCATACGCTATTACTTCTGCACGAATAAATCCTTTTTCAAAATCAGTATGAATTACTCCTGCTGCTTTAGGTGCTGTATCGCCAATGTTTATGGTCCATGCACGCACTTCCTTAACTCCAGCCGTAAAATAGGTTTGTAATTTTAACAACTTATAGGCTGCACGAATTAACACGGCCGAACCTGGCTCAGTTAAACCCATATCTTCTAAGAATACTTGACGTTCTTCATAGCTCTCTAATTCTGTTATATCGGCTTCTGCCCCAACAGATAAAATAATTACTTCTGCTTCTTCATCCTTTACCAATTCACGCACTTGGTCTACATATTTATTTCCTGAAACTGCTGAATCTTCATCCACATTACATACATACAATACTGGTTTAGTAGTAATCAATTGGAAATCTTCCATCAATTCCACTTCATCTTGATTTTGAGGCAAAACTGTACGAGCTGATTTTGCTTGCAATAGAGCTTCACGAATACGGTCTAAAAAAGCCTTTTCAACTTGTGCCTCTTTATTCCCTGTTTTGGCTGCACGATTTACTTTCTCTAACCGTTTTTCAACAGTTTCCAAGTCTTTCAATTGCAACTCTATATCTATAGTTTCTTTATCTCGTATCGGATTCACGTTTCCGTCTACGTGTACTATATTATCATTATCAAAACAACGCAACACATGAATAATTGCGTTACATTCTCTAATATTAGCTAAAAATTGATTTCCTAACCCCTCTCCTTTACTAGCTCCTTTTACCAATCCTGCAATATCAACTATATCTACTGTAGCCATTTGAACCCGCTCAGGATTAACCAATTCTTCCAATCGTATCATTCGAGGATCGGGCACATTAACAACTCCAATATTAGGTTCTATGGTACAAAAAGGAAAGTTTGCACTTTGCGCTTTGGCGTTTGACAAACAATTAAATAAGGTTGATTTTCCAACATTTGGTAATCCTACAATTCCTGCTTTCATGGTTTTTAGTATAAAAAGTGTGCAAATATAGGGTATTAATACTAAGTATCAAAAGCAAGTGTATTTGGAATTCTTTATTTAAACAAATGGAGGCTTACGGCTCTCTATCTTGAAGATTTACGATGATTTCTTTTTCTTCTTCGGTTGCTGTTAATCCTGAAATATTCCAATAATCGGAGAGGATTACGTTGCTTTTATTATAGAGAGTCTTATCTTTAAATACATCACTGTCTTTATAGGTGAAATTACGACTATTAAAATTTGTAGTGACAAAATAGTTTCTCACTTCAATATCAGTTTTTTTATCTTTATCGATGCGTTCAAAACCAATTTCTTCCTTAGAACTTACTAAGTAATAATTGGAATTTTCATACTTATATATATTTTTAAATATTGATTTGTAGATATTCTTAGAGCCAACTGCACTCTTATCTTTAACTCTAGCAATGGTTGTTGGAGAAACAAAAGAGCTGATTTCAATAATGATTTTTCTTTTATGATCATATACTATTCGAATATCATCACGCAATTCATCTACATTCTCTAAAGGGGTAATTAACATCACATTGTATTCATCATTTGCTTTGTAACCCTTAATTATAAAATCATATTCTTTTTTTCCACTAGAAATCAAGACTGGGTTCAAATACTTGAAGTTATAATAATTCTGCATGATATCATTAAGATTATACCCCAGTGCATCTGCCCCTATTTCATCACTAATTAATCCAAAAGAACGATTTTGCTCGACCAATATATCCGTTTTAAAATTAGAACTGTTACCGCGCAATTGGAAATTCATCAATCCATCATTATAATAGGTATACTTTCCATTCAATTTAAAAAACTCGCGAGAATATACTTTCAACCGGGCTGGCACACTTAATTTATGAATGGAGTTTTCTACAATTTCTTTGAGAATTTTTTGGGGATGTTTTTTTGTTACAATTATCTCATCCAAATCATTTACAGTGCTTTTTAAGTAAACAACTGTATTCATTTGTTTCAAAGTTGTAGCACGAACAGTGACTGATACAAAAGAAGAGTGTGTTATTTGAATATTGGAATTACCGTTAATAACGAATGTTACTACTCCATCTGAATTGCTTAAAAAAGATTGTTTGGTTTTTACAATAAATACTGTGGCGTCTTCGACTGGCAAGTTCGTCTCCGAATTCAATAACGTAATGGTTTTCTCCGTGTTTTGAGACCAAACACTAAGACTAACAAACAAAAGGAAAAAGAGTAATTTAACTTTCATATTGAATTGGGTACATAACAAATTTAACAAAAAGAATTTATTCACCTAAGATTTACTTCTTTTTTGAAGCGTAATAGTTCCCCTGCTTTTAATTAAAGCAATAACTTTACTAGAAAGCAAAAAAAAGCCCTTCGTTAAAAAGGGCTAGTAATTTATTCATTATGCAAAAATGATTGTCTATTGAGGAGTGTTTCTTCACTGTCTTTATGATTATCATCAGGTATACAACAATCAACTGGACAAACCGCAGCGCATTGGGGTTCTTCATGAAATCCTTTACATTCAGTACATTTACTGGGTACTATATAATAGATATCATCTGAAATTGGAGTTTGAGCAGCATCAGCATCAACTTCAGTTCCATCAGGTAATATTACTTTTCCCGATAACTTAGTACCGTCTTTATATCTCCAATCATCAGCACCCTCATAAATAGCGGTATTAGGACATTCAGGTTCACATGCTCCACAATTAATACATTCGTCAGTTATAATGATTGCCATAGCTTTATTTTAATTAATTTTGTGCAAAATTACAATCAAAACCATTCATATACAAGTTACCTATGTTACAAATCGAAAAAAAAAAATGTTTTGTTGAATTAGGAAAGTTTTTAAACCAATTTAAAAAAGATAAAAACAACCGAAACGAAGCTGTACTTCACAACAATGTGTTTTTTGATGATTTTGAAGACCTCATTACTTTATCTCAATCTCACAATGGATGGTTTACTCCTGAACAAGTATATTTTTCCATTGAATCATGGGCTGAAGCCCTACAAGAACAAAGTCTAAATCAATGGTTAGCTCCCTATGATTTTTCTCAAATACAATCTAAAACCGTTGGTTTAATTCTTGCAGGTAACATCCCACTTGTTGGATTTCACGATTTCTTATCTGTATTAATTTCAGGACACAAGGCTTTAATAAAGACGTCTTCAAACGACCAACACCTCATAAAGTTTTTGGCAAACTACTTAATTGCCGTAAACCCTGAAATGGAAAACTTCATCATGTTTACCGATGGAAAACTAGAAAATTTTGATGCAGTAATAGCAACTGGCAGCAATAATACGGCACGATATTTTGAATACTACTTCAAAAATAAACCGAGCATTATTCGGAAAAACAGGAATTCAGTGGCACTGCTGACCGGTCAAGAAACGCATGAAGAATTAATTGCATTAGGAGAAGATATTTTTAGGTATTTTGGATTGGGTTGTCGTAATGTGTCCAAATTATTTGTACCTAAAGGATATGACTTCCAACCCTTTTTCAAAGCTATTTATGAATATAAAGATGTGATTTTTTATGAAAAATACTCTAACAATTACGATTACAACAAAGCTGTGTTTTTGATGAGTAATTTCAAATTATTAGACAATGAATTTATTACTTTAAAAGAAGACCATAGTTATGCTTCTCCCATTTCATCCGTGTTTTATGAATATTATGAAGATATAACTCCTCTATTAGCACAATTAGAACAAGACAAGGAACAAATACAATGTATCGTTTCTAATGGTCATACCCCTGAAAGTATTCCTTTTGGGCAAACTCAAAAACCAAAGCTTTGGGATTATGCAGATCATGTAAACACCTTAGACTTCTTACTTCATATTTGATTGCTTTATTCGCAACATATTTTATAAACTATAACGTTTTCGTTAATAACCTCGTTGTTTTGCTACTTATAGCTTAAAGTTTTTTTGAATCGAGTTTCCGAAATTTGCGCTTTATCAATTGAACCAATTCAACACAACTACAATGAAAAAACACAACTACAGTGCAGGTCCTTGCATACTTCCACAAGAGGTTTTCGAAAAATCGGCTCAAGCCGTTTTGAATTTCAATAACTCTAATTTATCCTTACTTGAAATTTCTCACCGAAGCAAAGATTTCGTAGCTGTTATGGATGAAGCGCGTTCGTTAGTATTGGAATTATTAGGATTAGAAGGTAAAGGGTATCAAGCCTTATTTCTTCAAGGTGGTGCTAGTTTAGAATTTGTAATGATTCCTTACAACTTAATGAAAGTAGACGGAAAAGCTGCGTATCTCGATACGGGTACATGGGCAAACAATGCGATGAAAGAAGCTAAATTATTTGGAGATACCGTAGTTGTAGCTTCATCTAAAGAGCAAAATTATAACCACATCCCTACTGAATTCAGTATTCCAGAAGATGCTAGTTATTTTCATTGCACCAGCAACAATACCATTTTCGGGACTCAAATAAAATCCTTTCCAAAAACAAATCTACCTGTTGTATGCGATATGAGTTCTGACATCTTTTCAAGAAGTCTAGACTTTTCTCAATTTGATGTAATATATGCAGGTGCTCAAAAAAATATGGGAGCTGCAGGTGCTACTTTAGTAGTCGTTAAAGAATCTATATTGGGAAAATCAGGAAGAGCTATTCCTAGTATTTTAGATTATGAAAAGCACATAAAAGCTGAAAGCATGTATAATACTCCAGCTGTTTTTGCAGTATACACCTGTTTACTAACACTTCAATGGTTAAAAAATCAAGGTGGCATTTCAGCAATTGAAAAAATAAATGAAGCCAAAGCCGCACTACTATATGCAGAAATTGACCGAAATCCTTTATTCAAAGGTACAGCTGCGAAAGCTGACAGAAGCACTATGAATGCTACATTCTTATTACAGGATGAAACCCACACCCCTATTTTTGACCGTATGTGGAAAGAAGCTGGAATTTCGGGTCTACCGGGTCATCGTTCAGTAGGTGGATATAGAGCCTCAATGTATAATGCGCTACCCCTTGAAAGTGTTCAAGTGCTAGTTAACGTCATGAAAGAATTAGAAAAAGTAGTATAATAACATGAGGTCAGGATCCCCATAACCTCTTAATAAATCATAAAATGAAAGTATTAGCCAACGACGGAATCTCAAAAAGCGGAATAAAAGCTTTAGAAAAAGGAGGATTTGAAGTCATTACAACTAAAGTTGCTCAAGAACAAGTTGCCCAGTATATAAATGCAAATGATGTAGCCGTAATTTTAGTACGTTCTGCTACTAAAGTTCGCAAAGAATTAATTGATTCATGTCCAGGTCTAAAAATAATAGGCCGTGGCGGTGTAGGCATGGATAATATTGATGTAGAATATGCACGCAGTAAAGGAATTCACGTAATAAATACACCCGCATCTTCATCGGAAAGTGTGGCCGAACTAGTATTCGCTCATTTGTTTACTGGGGTACGCTTCTTACATGATTCTAATAGAAACATGCCTTTAGAAGGTGACACTAATTTTGACGGGTTGAAAAAAGCCTATGCCAATGGAATCGAATTAAGAG
This sequence comes from Flavobacterium sp., assembly GCA_024644655.1. Taxonomy (GTDB): domain Bacteria; phylum Bacteroidota; class Bacteroidia; order Flavobacteriales; family Flavobacteriaceae; genus Flavobacterium. Next base: position 46,933 of record JAHEHJ010000010.1, on the reverse strand, counting down.
GTAAGACATTAGGAGTAATAGGTTTTGGAAGAATTGGGCAAGCCGTAGCTAAAATGGCTTTAGGCCTAGGCATGAAAGTAATTGCAGCCGACAAATTTCTAACCAAAGCAGAAGTACGGGTAGATTTCTACAATGGCCAATTTATAAATGTAGAATTTGAAACTGAACCCTTAGAAGAAGTTATCAAACACTCTGACTTTATCACTCTACATGTACCGGCTCAAGAAGGTTATGTGATTGGGGAAGCTGAATTTGACTTAATGAGAAAAGATGTGGGTATTGTAAATTGTGCACGTGGTGGAGTTATTGATGAAGTAGCTTTAGTAAAAGCTTTAGATGATGAAAAGGTATTGTTTGCCGGACTTGATGTTTTCGAAAACGAACCTACTCCTGAAATCCAAATTTTAATGCATCCTAAAATTTCATTAACACCCCATATTGGTGCGGCCACATTAGAAGCCCAAGATCGAATTGGCACAGAGCTTGCCGAACAAATAATTAGTTTGCTGAAAATTAGCTAATCCTATATTGAGAAAAGTAAACTTACTATAAAAACCACGTGAGATACGTGGTTTTTTTATGTTTTACACGAGGAATAGTAACAAATCTAACTGCCCCGATTAATTCCTTTGACCATTAAATACCTTATTCATTAGGGAGGTGAAAAGATAATCCAGTCGCGTTCTATAAAAGTCCATCATGTTTTATATAAAAGATGATGGACTTTTAAAATGAGACCCTGATTGAATAGATAACCCAAAAGAACCCATTTCAAATTGGATAAAGTCAAACCAAAATTCAATGCAGGTCTATTGGTTTACTTCATTTAGAATAGGCCTATTCTTATTTACATTCTTGAATACAACTAATCAAAATACTTTGTTTCTTTGTAAAAAATTGAATTCATGATTATTGCAAAAAACATACATAAATACTACGATTCATTACATGTATTAAAAGGGGTTGACCTACATATTAAAAAAGGTGAAATCGTTTCTATTGTTGGGGCTTCAGGTGCAGGAAAAACAACCTTATTGCAAATACTAGGCACTTTAGATAATCCTGCAAAATCAAAAGAAACCACATTAGAAATTAATGGGGAAAATGTTTTAAAAATGAATGACAAGACTTTGTCTAAATTTAGAAATAATCATTTAGGATTCATATTTCAATTTCATCAATTACTACCTGAATTTACAGCATTGGAAAATGTATGTATTCCAGCTTTTATTGCGGGTAAAGAAAAAAAAGAAACAGAGAAAGAAGCTCAAAAACTGTTAGCTTTTTTAGGCTTATCTGAAAGAGCAAACCACAAACCCAACGAATTATCGGGAGGCGAACAACAACGAGTGGCTGTAGCTAGAGCTTTAATAAATAAACCTGCTGTAATTTTTGCAGATGAACCTTCGGGAAATTTAGATACTGTCTCAGCAGAAAACTTGCATCAGTTATTTTTTAAATTAAGAACCGAATTGGGGCAAACCTTTGTCATCGTGACTCATAATGAAGAACTCGCAAACATGGCCGATCGCAAATTAATCATGAAAGATGGTTTAATCTTGTAACTCAATGGTTGTAATCCTCATTAGTTGGCTGTACGTTTTCTTTACTTCTATTTCGTTTGGAATAGCCGTTTATAAAGTACTTCGTGTTAGTCCGAAGGATGTGACGCTTATTTCAATTACAGGCTTTTTTTCGATTACACTTTTGGCTGGATTTTGGGCTGTTTTTGGACCAATTAACGGATTCTTCCAGTGTGTGGTAGTGTTATTATCCTTTTTACTTTATTGGAAAAACAAAACAACCTACTCCAGTCTACTATGGGACTCCCTAAAAGAATGGCGCGAATTAGCACCTAAGATAAAAATTTTGTTTCTAGGTATTGCTCTTTTGATTTTGGCTCAAAGTGCATCTGAACCTTTTATTTTAGATAATGAATCCTACTATATTCAAACCATTTCATGGCTGAATCAATATGGATTAGTCAAAGGTTTAGCCAATCTACATATTTTCTTAGGACAAACCAGTGGATGGCATATAACGCAAAGTGTATATAGCTTTTCATTTCTTTATGATCGTTTGAACGATTTAAATGGGTACTTATTAATACTCAGCCAATTTTATTTCTTCAAACAATTGAACCGGTATCAAACTTCTAAATCAGTTTTTGATTTGACTATTGGACTACTCCCCTTAGCTAATATCTTTTTCTTTCAATTTATCAGCTCCCCCTCTCCTGACTTACCCATATATATAATTAGCATTATACTTTTCTCCTTGTATTGGGAAAAGGAAAATGAGCTTTACCGATTAGGCACTATTTGCATACTATGCCTCTATGCAATTCTAATTAAAATAACTGCTATAGTACTTTTAGGAATTCCAATTCTCATGGTATTTCAACACCATCAAATAGTAAAGAAAAAGTATATCACATTAGGCTGTATCGCTATACTTACTGGAGTACTTTTCATAATTAAAAACACTATACTTACTGGATATCCTTTTTATCCTTTAACATCATTTCGGGTAAATTCATATACTTGGACACTTCCTCGCGAAATCATGGAGTATTTCTTCAGTGCAGCTAGTCGAAATAACTTTTATGTGTCACGAATAGATTTCAATTCCTTGAATACACTAGAATTAATTAAAATTTACTTTTTCCATTCTGGTCTTACGAGTGCAATAGCTTGGCTAACCCTGTTAACATTCTGTATAACTCCTTTTTATTTGATATCTAAAAATAGTTCAAGGAAAGCGATCCACTTGTTTGGCATCAGTACCCTATCCCTTTGTATGATAGCAGCAAGCTCTCCACAATTTCGTTTTTACATCCATTTCACCATTTTCTTTATCTGTTTAATTGTGGCTCAACACATTAAGAAATGGAGGTACTTGCTTCATAGTATTAATGGATTCATTTTATGTTTTATAGTATTTATTCCACTTTCTTATACCGGAATTTCAAGTAATACCTTTAATTCAAAAAGCAGTGTTTTTCAAATGAAAAACACTCTATTGCCTCATGCCAATTCGAAATGGGAGACAAAATACAATGTAGTTCAAAGCGGAAATCTACGTTTTTATTCCCCTACTCAAAATTCATTTTTTTGGGTAACGGGTAATGGAACTTTACCTTGTGTAAACCGAGAACAAATAGAATATTTCCAAAAATATTTTCATTACCAAACCCAACTTAGAGGCCATTCTTTAAAAGAAGGCTTTTATGCTAAACCCCTCAATCCATGAACCAAGAAATTCTAAAAGAGTTTTTGGATGAAAAAGTTCAACTGTATAACAACCCTTGTTTTATCGAATCGGACCCTATACAAGTTCCTCACTTATTTAATCGTAAAGAAGATATTGAAATAGCTGGTTTTTTAACCGCTACTATTGCTTGGGGAAATCGAAAAATGATTATTAACAATGCTCACAAACTGATGAATTTAATGGGAAATTCACCCTATGATTTTATCATGGAACATCAAGAACATCATTTAGATGCTCTAGATGGTTTTGTTCACAGAACATTTAATAGTCAGGACTGCAAAACTTTCATCAAAGCTTTACACCATATATATGTTTATCATAACGGTTTAGAAACCCTTTTTACTCAAAACCAACAAAATGAATCAATGCAATCTAGTATAACTGAATTTAAAAAAGTTTTCTTTGAAGTGAATCATTTACCCAGAACAACAAAACACATTTCTGATCCTAGTAAAGGTTCGGCCGCAAAAAGATTGAATATGTTTTTGCGATGGATGGTTCGCCATGATACGAATGGAGTTGATTTTGGCCTATGGAAATCAATTCCAACCGCAGTATTATCTTGTCCGTTAGATGTTCATTCTGGAACAATAGCCCGCAAATTGGGAATCTTAACACGAAAACAAAATGATGCGGTAGCACTTAATGAATTGGATATAGAATTACGACTATTAGATCCAATTGACCCAGTGAAATATGATTTTGCACTCTTTGGTTTGGGCGTATTTGAAGGATTCTAAAACGCATATAAAATCAAAAGCCCAATACAATGTATTGGGCTTTTAACTAATTCGCAATTGAATCAAATTGCATCGAACCTACTTTAATAATACTTAGAGCACAAGAATACTGAAGTATTAATCGGATGGTTTCTTTTTTGGGCAACATTGATTTAGTTGCTAATTTTCTTTTAGAGTAAAGTTTTGCCATATAATCTATAATTTCATTGAGATATATTTATAACGCAAAAACTCAGTCTTTATTGTTTAAGAAGGTAAATAAATTTTATTCTTCTCTATAACTTTCCTCAAATTGGTCATCGCATAACGCATTCTACCTAATGTAGTATTAACACTTACTCCCGTGAAATCTGAGATTTCTTTGAAGCTCATATCCAAATAATAACGCATCATGACTACCTCTTTTTGATCAGGTGGTAGCTCATCGATAATCTTTTTCAAATCGATATCGACTTGAGTTTTAATCATGCGAGATTCTACGTCAAGGGTATTGTCTTTTATTCGTGAAAAGACAGACATATCATCTGTATCTCGATTCAAAGGCATTTTTTTATCGTTTCTGAATTTATCAATGATTAAGTTACTCGCAATACGAAGAACCCAAGACAAAAACTTGCCTTCTTCATTGTAGTACTTTTTAGCTTTCAAGGTATAAATTACTTTAAAAAAAGTTTCTTGAAAAATATCTTCAGTAACATCTCTATCCGATACTTTAGAATAGATATATCCGTAAATTTTTGATTGATGTCTATTCACAAGAATTGCTAAAGCGTTTTCATCGCCAGCAACATACTTATCAACCAATATAGCGTCAGGGAGGTGTAATTTAGCCATAACAATACCTTTTAGTAAGGGTTAAAAAAATAAAATTTTTAATCTAAAAAGTAATTGTTTTCTATAGGCTTGAGTTTTTGTGAACTATTTATGAACCAAATTTAACATTATTTTATACAAAACACCAAATAAAATGAAGAAAAAAGTGAAAAAAAGTGAAAATTATTCAAGTATTCTATTGATAAACTTTCACATAATCAACAATATATTGTTGTGGAAAGATCGCATCATCAACCTCTGGTCCACCAAAATTGCCTCCAATAGCCATATTGATAATAATATAAAAAGGGTGGTCATAAGGCCATGTATTTTCATTTTTTAGTACAGGATTGAACGTGTAAACCAACAAATCGTCTACATAAAACGAAATTGATTCTTTAGTCCAATCAATGGCATAGAGGTGGAAACCTTCTTCAATCTTGGGTATTTTGGTAACTCTTGCATTAATAGAATTCCCATGACTATCCTCAGTATGTAAGGTAGTATAAAGTGTTTGGGGATTTTTACCCACATATTCCATAATGTCTATTTCTCCTGCTTTTGGCCAGCCCAAAGTTTTAATTGAAGACCCCAACATCCAAAATGCTGGCCATATCCCTTTTCCAATTGGTAATTTTGCTCTTGCCTCAATTCTACCATATTGGAACTCTCGTTTCCCAAAGGTGGTAATTCTCGTAGAAGTATAAAGACTATCTTGTTTTTTGGCTTCTATAATTAATAATCCATTATTAACACTATGATTCGTTGTTGTATAAATTTGGCGTTCATTATTACCCCAACCACAAACATCTGGGCAACCATTACCTATTTCATAATTCCAATTTGCTTCATTAAGCGAAGTGCCATTAAAGTTTTCTTCCCAAACCAATTTATGTTGGCTTGTTTGTCCAAAAGAAAGCGACACCGTTACAACTAGTAATAGAGTTATTCGAATCATATTATTTTTTTTGAGTACTAATTTCATATTTCATTAGGGTTGTACTAGTTTTCCAATCATCGGAACGAAAAGGTACTGCAGGAAATCCTTCTTTATTAAATAAATTACACGATGAAGCATCACCAATCCAGGCATATCTAACCGCCTTCGGATTTTTTACATCCTCCGAATATACCACTACTTTATCCGAATTCAAAAAAGCCTTAGCTTTATAAAACACTTGATTCTCACCTGCAATTTCAAATCCATACACCGATTCCTCTCGATGGAATGTAATTAATCCTGTTCCGATACTATCAAAAGATACCATTGCTTGATTGTCCTTAAAATCAACCGATTTAAAAGAAGGTCCATTGCATACCATTTGAGTTCCATATATTGAATTCAAAGCAATAGCAGACAATCGTTTCCCTACTTCTTGTTTATTGATAGGATGTATACTGGCAGGATTACCTATATCGGTTGTCACTACCATCCCAGTGTTGGCTAATTGCAATGCACGAGATTGTGCTTCACGTAATTCGGCCCATGCACACCCTTCATTACTATTTCCATAAGTGGTAAAAGTAGCAAGTTGAACATAATAAAAAGGAAAATCCCTTTTCCATAATTGGCGCCAATTCGTAATAAGAAGCGGGAATGATTTTCGATATTGAAAAGCTCTAGATGCATTCGTTTCCCCTTGATACCAAAGAACACCTTGAAAAGCAAAAGGAAGTAAGGGATGAATCATTGCGTTATAACACAGAGATGGAAATTCATTTTCATTTAATCCATCTTTTATAAATTCTACCTTAAATTTCCATAATCCATTTAGGGCAATTGAATCTTGTCCACAAACCAATTTCAGTCCTGAAGCTTTTCCGTACATACCACCACCACCGCCATAATCATCTACGCGAACCGCTATAGAATTTTCGCCAACAAGTAACTGAGATGCCGGAATTGCATATACTCTTTTAATATCCCAGCCCATAGTTTCACCCACTTTAACCCCATTCACATACGTAATATCATTATCATCTATAGCTGGAATTTCAAGAGTAACTCCAGAATTAATTTGAGCTTTGGTTAATACTACTTTTTTTCTCAACCATACAATTCCATCAAAATTCCCTAATACTTGTTCTTCCCATAATTGAGGTTCTTGCATTTCGGGCCATTTAGAATCGTCAAAATAAAGGTTTTTATAATTGGGAATATTGACTGTAGTAAAAGGTGCTTTTTCAATTGTTTCGATTCGTTGTTGAGATGATTTAAGTTTTAATTCTAAAAGCGATTTGAAATCGGTTTTGGGCATAGTTGCAATCATTTTCTTAAACTCATCATCTCCTTCAAATCCTTCTCTACTAATCCAGGTTTCAATATTAGTGCCTCCCCAAGAGGCATTAATCAAACCAATAGGAACATGTAATTTATCTTGTAGTTGTTTAGCATAATAATAAGCTACACCCGAAAAATCAGATACCGTCTCAGGAGAACAAACTTGCCAGGTAGTACTTTTAATATCTGAATTGGGAATGGAATTAATTTCTTTATTGATTTTTATATGGCGAATCAAAGGATAATTAGCGTGGGCGATTTCATCTGCTGCATGATCTGATTGTCCTACAGTCCACTCCATATTCGATTGACCACTACAAAGCCAAACTTCTCCCAACACTATATTTTTTAGTAATAGGGTATTTGATGCCTTTACTTCCAATTCAAAAGGCCCTCCTGCACTTTCTGAATCCAAATACACCATCCATTTTCCTGAGGTATCAGCTTGTGTAGTTTTGACTTGTGAATGAAAAGAAACAGTTATTTTTTCATTGGATTTTGCCCATCCCCAAATCGGAATTTTTACATTCCGTTGTAAGACCATATTATCCGAGAAAATATGGGCTAATTGCACCTGACTATGAATAGGTAATGCACATAAAAATACTACTACTATAAAATGTCTAAATTTCATTTAGGGTACCATTTGGAAATCACTAGTTAAACGTATATCAGCTGAAGAAGATCCTATCATTACTTTAAATTCACCGGGTTCTGATACCCAGTGTAAATCCTTGTCGTAAAAAGATAATTTTTCTTTATCAATTGAAAAATGCAGTTCCTTAGATTCCCCTTTTCCTAATTGTATCTTTTGAAAATCTCTTAATTCAAGTATGGGACGCACTACAGAACCAAACTTATCTTGTAAATACAATTGCACTACTTCTGCCCCATCATAGTTACCCGTGTTAGAAATTGTTACTGAAACATCTAGTACATCATTTTGTTTCATCTTTGAAGTAGACAACTTCAAATCAGTATAAGCAAAATGAGTATAACTCAATCCATAACCAAACGGAAACTTAGGTGAATTAGGCAAATCAATATAGGCCGATTTATATATTTTATCTTCATTTATAGAAGGTCTACCCGTACTAAAATGATTGTAATAAATAGGAATTTGACCCTCTTCACGAGGAAAAGACATTGGTAGTTTACCCGATGGATTATAGTCCCCAAACAATACATCTGCAATTGCATTTCCAGCTTCAGAACCCAACCACCATGTATATAAGATAGTAGGCATAGTATCTGCCGTCCAATTAAAAATCAAAGGTCTTCCAGCATTTATCAAAACTACAATAGGTTTCCCTGTTTTTTGAAGTTCCTTTAACAATTCTTCTTGAACTCCTGGCAAGTGAATAGTACTTCTACTTTTGGCTTCACCACTCATATTCCAGCGTTCTCCGATACTCACAACAACTACATCCGATTGATTTGCTACATCAATAGCTTCCTGAAAACCAGCTTTACTTGTATCTTCAACACCACACCCTTTTGCATAAAGTACTTTAGAATTGTTTCCTACTTTATTTAAAAGTCCATCCCATTGCGATACTATATACGTAGAGTCAATTTCTTTTAAATCAACTGCCCAAAAACCATGATTAGCTCTTTTTAATTTAACCATAGGTCCAATAAAAGCAATGGTTTTAACCTCTTTTGACAAGGGGAGAATATTCTTTTCATTTTTTAACAATACAATACTTTTTGATGCAATCTCACGAGCAGCTTTGGTATGTTCCGGATTATTCAATGCCGCTTCTTGTCGTTCTTTATTACAATATCGATACGGATCTTCAAACAATCCCAATTCAAATTTCTTTCTTAAAATTCGGGAAACTGCTTCATCTACAACCGACATGGACACTTTCTTTTCTTTAACAAGTTGTGCTAAATTATTGCGATAAGCATTACTTTCCATATCCATATCATTACCCGCAAGTATAGCTTTCTCTGCTGCTTCTTTCCCATCATGACAATAACCATGAGCTATCATTTCTCCAATAGAGCCCCAATCAGAAACTACAAATCCTTGAAATTTCCACTTTCCTTTTAAAATATCCCTTTGAATATAGGCATTAGCTGTTGCAGGAATTCCATTGATATCATTAAATGAATTCATAAATGTAGCTGCTCCTGCATCTAAGGCTGCTTTAAAAGGTGGTAAATAAGTTTCCCAAAGCATTCTAGAACTCATATCAACAGAGTTGTAATCTCTTCCTCCTACAGCAGCTCCATAAGCTGCAAAATGTTTTACACATGCCATTACTGAATTCAAGTCACCTAGATGTACCCCTTGAAATCCTTTTACACGGGCATAGGCAATTTTAGAACCTAAATAAGTGTCTTCTCCAGCGCCTTCCATTACACGCCCCCATCGAGGATCTCTAGATATATCTACCATTGGTGCAAATGTCCAATGAATACCAGATGCAGCAGCTTCTGTTGCAGCAATACGAGCAGAAAGTTCCATCGCTTTTAAATCCCAACTCGCTGCTTCTGCGAGAGGGAGTGGAAAAGTTGTTTTATATCCATGAATGACATCAAGACCAAATAACAACGGTATTTTTAACCGAGATTGCATGGCTAATTCTTGATATTGACGTGTATATTGTGAGCCAATAATATTTAACATTGATCCAATTTTCCCAGTCTTAATCTCTTCTTGTTTATTGGGATTGATAGTTAAGGGCCCTGTAATTGTATTATCACCTGAATATTGATTTAATTGACCTATTTTTTCTTCTAAAGTCATCTTTTTCAATAAAGCAGCTACTCTTGCATCTACAGTAGTGGTTTGAGAAAAACCAAATAGCGAAGTGGCTAATACCATTGACATTATAATTCTTTTCATCTTATTTTTTTGATTTTGATTTTTTAAACTCTAAATAATTCAATTGAAAACCTCCTTTTTCAATAAAAACCCTAAAGGATGTTTTCCCTTTGGAAAAGGTGGTATTTGCCAATTTTAAGGTTTTCCAATTTGTTTTACCTCCTGTACTTGGAAGGGAAATAGCAGGTGCGATTTTAGTTCCATTGCTATCTGCAACATAAATTTTACCATTTGATGCATCACTTGAATATCTTATATACAATGTTCCTCTAACCGTTTTTGAAATGACAATAGTATACTGTAACCATTCTCCATCTTGGATATCCACAACTTGATACCCGTTGCTAATATCATCCTTACAAGGTGCAATATCAACTCCATCATTTCGCATTGCATTTCCCGAATTCCAAGCTACATCTATCCCAGTTGATACCTGATAATTGGCTGCATCTTTATCAAAATAGGCCTTCCCTATTTGCCCCATATCATATTCAGAAGCAAAAATCACACTACTTAAATTATGAATTGTGTAGGGCTTTGTTTCTTGGGATTGTACTTGCCTAAACATTGCATCTAGTACATCGTAATGTATGGTTACATTTTCTATTTTATAAGCTGTTGCAATTTGTTGAAGCGTTTCATTAGCCTCAGTTACTGAAGGTAAAACTGCTTTTCCTTTCCAATAATCTAGTAGATCATTATAGCCTTTAGGCTCATTAACTGAAGTTATTCCGGCTATATTTTCTATCTTTTTCATTGGCCAAAAAGCCCATCCTATATTATTCGTCTCAACTAATTTTATGGCATCCGTAAACCAAACATTTGAGTTTTCTCCACTTTCTCCTAACCAAATAGGCACATTATAAGTATCACGATAGGTAAGCATTTGTTGAATACTGCCCTTATCATTAGTATTCCAATATTTATGAAAACTCAAAGCCATATTATCATCCCATAACGGAAAAATACCATTGTAGTTGTTTCCCCAACAATTTCCTTCAATTATAATTAGATGATGGGCATCAACTTTACGTATAGCTTCTGTAATGGCAATCTGCAAGGAACGTAAAGGACCATTTTTTGTTTCATCACATCCATTTGAATTGGTTGATGAAAAATTCCAATTAGGTTCATTTATGATATCATACCCTCCTATCCATGGATTATCTTGATATCGAGCCGCAATTTTATTCCAAAATGCAATCATCTTATCTTGATTTTCTTGATTTTCCCATAATGAAGGTTGACTAGCATTATAATCCGAAATTGCAGCATCTTTACCTTGTCCTCCAGGAGCAGCATGCAAATCTAAAATAAGATACATTTTATTTGCGGCACACCAACTCAAAATACTATCGGTAATTTCAAAACCTTCTTCTAACCAAGTATCCTTTCCCTTTTCAGGCTCTAATTCTAATGGAAGAGTATATAAATTATAATGCATGGGCAAGCGAATAGAATTAAAACCCCATGCCGCTAATGAATCAACATCTCGCTTAGTGAATCCATTTTTTTTATAGGTATCATAGAAAAGTTTGGTGTTTTTTGACCCTATTAAAACGCTTATCTTTTGTTTGATTTGATGTTGTGGTCCTGCAAAATCAGAAGTCTTTAGCATATACCCTTCTTGAACCATTAAGCCTCCAATACCTAAGCCACGTAACAGCATATTCTTCCCAGACCCATCAACTATTTTTGTACCATCCCTATGCAAAAAACCTTGACTATAGAGTAGTGATGTACCACAAAAGAATACCATACTAATCATGGTTTTTTTGACTCCTTTTATGGGATTTAAATTCATATAGTTAATATACTAATGTTTGAATTGCATTTGGCAAAATAATAACTTCTGTTGCTGAATTACCAATACATAAATTATACGAAATTTTCATATTACTTTGATTCATGACAACCGTAACCATAGAACCATCAGAATTCTTAAATGAAGTAGTTAATAACTGACTTCTGCTTGCAGCACTACTAACACGTTTTGCTCCTTTTGTAATAAACTTTGAAAAATGACCAATAAAATAATAACTAGGAGTATAAATCAATTCTCCAGTATTCATATCAGCATGAATGGGTGCAAAACAAAAATTTTGCACATGATTTGGACCACCATTTTGGTCTAATAAAATATTCCAATCCGTCCATCCCACTGTGCCATTATTAAAATCATTAATCATTGATTTACCATAACGTTGTCCATTACTCCATAATTGGTATTTAGCTGAATCAAATTTTTCTATACACCCTTCTGTAAAAAATAAATTTTTAGAAGGATACATTGCATTTACTTTTCCCACATTTTCATACATAGGGGTACTTCCACTCCACGTTTCATACCAATGAAAACCAATTCCCCAAACATATTTATAGGCTTCTTGATCTTCTAAAATGGTTGTAACTCTTTGAACCAATAAATCTCTATTATGATCCCAAACTGTAATTTTTTTATCTCCATACCCTGCCTTCTTCAATGTTGGCCCTAAATAATTTTTAAGAAAATCACGTTCATCCTCAGCAGTAAAAATACAAGACTCCCATCTTTGATTGGCCATGGGCTCGTTTTGTATAGTTAATCCCCATACAGGAAGACCTTCCTTTTGTAAAGCATTGATATACTTCACATAATAATTGGCCCAAGACTGACGAAAATCTGGCTTTAATTTTCCTCCATGTAGCATTTCTCCATTATCTTTCATAAATGAGGGTGGTGACCAAGGACTGAAATACAGTATCGCATTTGTCCCAATAGTTGCCATAGCTTTTTTTAGTAATGGAATTTTATATTTTGTATCGTGTTCTATCGAAAAAGAGTTCAATTCTTTATCACCTTCATTAACATAAGTATAACTATCAGAACTAAAATCACAACTATTCATATTAGTCCGAAGTACAGTATATCCTATCCCTTTATCTCTTGAATAATAAGAATCCAATAATTCTTGTTGCTTACTAGGAGATAATTTAGCAAATACTTCAGCGCTTGCATCAGTGACAGCTCCTCCAATTCCTAAAAAAGTTTGATAACTTTTAGCTGGATTTACAAAAACACAAATTTGAGTTTCTAAAGGTTGTTTTAATTCACGAAACGATAATTCATCGGTTTTGGTTAATCTCAAATTAGTACTATCTGCACTAGTATATACGGTTACTGTTTTAGAATGGGTTGAAAATGGAGTTGTTTTCCCTTTAGCTTTATGTTGTGCTTGAATTGAAAAACATACCACAAACAAGAGTATTGTTACTTTTTTCATTATATTTTTTATTTATTTACCAAATGAATGTACCTACAGCACCAGCCTCCAAAGAAACAGCCACCCATTTACCATTATATTTTATATTAAACACCGAAGGTGTTGCACTATCGTTTTCTGCAATTAATATTTTTTTGCCTAAAGGGGTTTTAAAAGCTACCGTATTTATGGCACTTGTTTGAGTAGACGCTATTCTAACAGAGCCCGACGGCACAAATTTGGAAGCATGTGCTATAATATAATAACCCACATTTCGCTCTAAACTAAAACTACCGGTTATGGTAATTGCGCCTTTGCAAGTGGTACAACCACCATCCGTATGAGGGCCATAGGAAGCATCATTAGCTAAATTCCATTCTAAAGCTGTTTTACTCCAATTCCGCATACTTCCTATAACTACATTTTTAATATGCCATTTTAAATCACCATCAAAAGAACCTGAAGAAGCAGTATACTGCTCCGTAAAATAGATGTTTTTATTAGGAAAGGCATTATGAACAGTGGTTAATGCAGACACATCTCCAGCATACAAATGAAATGCCGAACCATCAATAAAGGGGTTTGCAGCACTATCTGATAAGACGGTTATTGGATATTCTGGCTTATCACAATTGTGATCGTAAACCACTATTTTAGTTGTTAACCCTGCAACTTGAAATGCAGGTCCTAAATAATTTTTAATAAAATCGGCTTGTTGGGGAGCAAGCATCAACATACTCGGATTATTCCCAGGATGCAAAGGTTCATTTTGAGGCGTAATCGCATCAATATGTATTCCCTCTTGTTGCATCATTTGAATATACTTTACAAAATAATTAGCATAAACACCATAATATTGCGTTTGTAAACTACCTCCTATTGAACTAGCATTATCTTTCATCCATACGGGTGGTGACCATGGAGCGGCCATAATTTTAATAGATGGATTAATTGCTAATATATCTTTAATCAATTGTATCAATTGTGCATCTGGGGTCAAACTAAAATTTGTTAAATTCACATCTGTTTGACCTGTTGGCATATCATCATAAGAGAACACACTGCTGTTCAAATCAGACGCTCCTATACTAATACGCAAATAATTGATTGATATAGAATTACTATTCGTTCCAAACAGCTCTTGCAATACATCCTGCTTTTTAGAAACCGCTAATTGATTAATAGCTTGTGCACTTCCCCCAGTTAATGTAAAACCAAAACCATCAACACTTTGATACATTTGAGTATCATCCACTTCTATATTAGAATAAATATTATAGGCAGTATTAAATCCTAAAATGGTAGATTGCTTTTCAAGTTTTACAGTACCATTTCCTTTAGTCAACCAGAAATCTACATCATTGGTCACAGGTATAGGATTAGGATTTGAAGAAGAACTATCTGATGATTGAGCACAACCTGTGAGCACACCTAAAAGCGTTGCTATTATAAAAGATCGAATATTTCTGAGTTGTAGCATTTATTTATAATTAAGTTGAACCCATACAGGCAAATGGTCTGAAGGATATTTCAAATCTTTAGAATCACTCAATATGGCATATTTTGTAACCTTAAAAAAACTGTCTTTAGACATAAAAATATAATCTATCAATTCGGTCACAGGTTGATCGTGTTTAAAACCATTAAAGGTTCCCGAGGGACCAAATGGTTTTGATTTTGAAATACTTCTACAATCGTCCATAACACGTTTCAATTGAATAATTCGTTCTGTTGTGGGTTCTGAATTAAAATCACCTGTCAATACGATAGGGTACATTTTTGTATTTAATTGTTTCATTTTTGCAAGAATCAATTCGATACCTTTTGTTCTAGCCATTTCACCCATATGATCTAAGTGTGTATTAAACACCCAAAACATTTTATGGGTTAGTATATCTGTCATTAACGCATAGGTACAAACACGATTGCAAGCTGCATCCCATCCTTTTGAAACGGTTTCGGGAGTTTCTGACAACCAAAAAGTCCCTTCTTGATTCACTTTAAATCGTTCTTTTTTATAAAATATATTAGACGATTCTCCTTTACCTATACCTTCTCTTCCGATACCTACAAAAGCATACGCTCCTAAAGTTTGAGATATATCCAATACTTGATGTGGCATAGCTTCCTGAATTCCAAATATATCAGGCTCATAAAATTGAATTTGACCCGTAAAATAGTCTTTCCTATTGCTCCATTGATTTTCTCCATCCACGGCAACATCAAGACGTATATTGTAGGTCATTATAGTTACTGTTTGTCCTCTGCTTGATAGCGAGAGTAAATTCAAAACCAGAAATGCAAAAACACTTTTCTTGATTCCTTCGAAATGAAATAAGAAATCCAACTTAGCTTCTATTAATTTATAAATAGAAGCTAATACTGGATTTACTAACCTAAACAAAATATTAATGATAAACATGAACATAATCAACTTCAAGAGATGCATTCGTGAAATTAGGATCAACATTGCCCCCAAAATTCCCACCCATTGCACAATTGAAGATAAAGAAAAAAGGTTTGTTGAAAGGCACACTACTACTATTATTAAATGTATAATATACGATATTATCCACATAAAATTTAATAGTAGTAGCATTCCATTCAACGGAGTAAACATGAAATTCGGTTGTTGCGTTTGCTATGGTAACTGTACCTCCATCTGGATTGGCTCCAGAATGTCCTGGATGGTGCAATGAGCCATATATTTTATTTAAATTATTACCTACGTGTTCCATTATATCAATTTCTCCACAAGCAGGCCATCCTGATGTACTTATATCATTACCTAACATCCATAATGCTGGCCATGTACCACCACCTGCAGGCAATTTTGCTCTAATATCAACTCTTCCATATTGGATAGAGTATTTATTTTTAGTAACAATTCTAGCCGAAGTGTATGGACTACCATTATAGGATTCTTTTATAAGATTAATTTTTAATAATCCATTCTGAACTATAACATTTTCTGGTCTATCCGTATAATATTGCAATTCATTATTACCCCATCCACCGGCTCCAGTTTCATAGCTCCATTTAGAACTATCTGGGGCTCCATCTACTGAAAACTCATCAGACCAAGCTAAGGTCGGAATTACGTATACAGAGATAACTTTTGATGTTGAAATAAATTGAGTACCATTATATGCCGAAACATATATTGTATATTGATTGGTTCCCATTTGCGAAAACGTATAACTAAAAATACCAGTAGTTGAATTTATAGTTTCGGCTCCTATAAGAATTTTATAGGATGTGGCATTTACTGCCGAGACACTAAAATTCACAACACCAGTTCCATCCCCATTTGGGTTTGATGCTGAAGTTCCTACGACATCTGTATTTACAATTAAATTAGTTGGAGTAGAAGTACTTGCGCTATCGCTACCACCACTACTGCAATTAACAAATGAAATTAAGACAAGTAAAACAAAGCAACTTGATAGAATTCGAATTCCTTTAAGTGACACATTATTTTTCAAAATGGATATAGTTTAATTAATATAAAAAAATGCCACAGGGATTTCTCCCTGTGGCAAAATAAATTTATGGTGCTGGTTTTAATTTTAAATACCAAGCATTTCCTGTTTCAGTTCCTTGAACTCTTAAGTACATATAATTTGATGAAATCACCATAATTTCATATTCTTTTTGTAATGAACCGTAACCTATAAAAGTTGTAGTACCTCCTAATAATATACTCGTTTGAGTAGAAGGAGCACTTGCCGCAATTCCAGTACTTGAAGGTATAAAGGTAAATGAAGATGTACCTCCTCCATAGCTATAACAACCTTCATCGCCTGAACCTGGAATTCCAGGAATAGAAGCTAAAGATCCTGTTTTTGTGAAAGCTCCAGATGGAGTTGCAACATCCAACGAATAGGTATTGGAAGCTGAATTTTTCACAAAAGTAAAAGTAGCAGTGTAAAAACATGGACAACATGCTTCTTTCTCATTAATACCCGCTGACCACCATACAGGACTAATTTCACCACTCCATGGTCCTACACCAAAATGTCCAGGAACACTTTTATCAACTATCCAAGATTTAGATGTTCCGTTGGTTAAATTAGCAACAATAGATGGGTCAGGAGCAAAATTACTTACTACATCAATATCTTTTGTTAAAGTACTTGAAGTTCCTCCTCTTCCATAAGCCACTATTGTAATTCGGTAGGTATGTAATCCTAAACTTGTGAATTTTTTAGAAACACTAGCAGTACGTAATCCGTTTTCGATTGTACTTGTAATACTAGTCATTTCAGGAGGTGTAGTTAAATTAGTCACATCATTATACCCTATTTTAAAGGCTAAAGCTTCTGAAGCTTTCACATTGATATCTACTAAACCAGAACCATCTCCATTAGGATTAGCTACATTTTGACCTACAATTGAAGTTTCAATAACAATACCCGTTGGAGTTGTTAAATCGCCTAATGAATAATCTTCTTTCTGACAACCTACAAATAAGGCAGATACAGCAAGAAAACAAACAGATAAATATTTAAAATTGTTTTTCATATCTTTTTATTAATTTGATTGTGTAACATTATCTATATAAATAACCTCACCTACTCCGTCACTTGAATCATTATAACGGAATACTAATTGATTGAAAGTCGTACCTGAAGGTATTCCATATGTTCCAAAGTCGAACACTAATTCTTCCCATTGGTTCGCAACAGTAGAAGCTACTTTAAGAACTTTATTAGACACTCCATTACTTCCCTGCTCTAATTCAACATTAAGCATTTTACCAACTTCTGTTGAATACACCATAACTTTGATTTTGTTTCCATTTGCAGTATTAATTGGAGTACCATTAGGTGTAGAAAGCGGAGTCCAAGTACCACTCCATGAAGCTGCACCTACTGTTTTAATGTATTTCCAAACATGAGCGCTCGTATTGATTCCTCCAGGAAATGGATTCACAACTGTCGATACATTTACCCCACCAAAAGTTCCACCAATTCCATAATTTTGAATAGCACTTTCATAAGTAATAGGTAAACTATAAGGTGCAAAAACTGTTATAGGAAAAGTTACCGTTGTAGTAGCTGCTCCACCGCTCAAAGCTTTTACAGTTAATGTATATACTCCAGGAGCATACGTGTGTGCTGGAACAGTAAATGTACCACCCAATGTACCAGTCATAGAAGCTGGAATTTCATTAACACCACCATCACCCCAAAGAACTGTAAATCCATTCGCATTGGTTGCAGTGGCAGTCAACGTTAAAGTTGTACCTGCAAAATTTTGAGATACATTAACATCTGTTGGTGCTACATACAAAATAGTTAATGGATAGGTATTCGTAGTTTCTTTTCCTGCAATATCATAAGAATTGATAGTAACTGTATAATTTCCTTCTGGATAATTATGAGATACTGTTGATCCAGGATTCACTGTTACAGGATCTGCTGTTCCATGTCCGAATGCTACTGTTGACTTAGAAATACCTTCTCCAATTGGAGTTATTTTAACTAATCCAGAATTATCCGTACTAATATCAAATATTTTATTGAAATTTCCTGCTACTGCAGAGTTTATTGAAGATACATCAGAATCAATTCCATCTGGTGTACTACAACTAGCTGCAAACAGTAACGAAAATAGTGCTAAACTTAAAATTACTTTTTTCATATGTTTTTATTTTATTAATAACCAGGATTTTGAACAAGTTGTGTACCTTGTAATTCTCTTGTTGGGATAGGTAAAATTTCATTTTTACCCGCCACAAATCCTCTGCTAGCCAATTTAGTTGGAGCATCTCCCCAACGTACTAAGTCAAACCATCTGTGACCTTCTCCAGCCAATTCTCTTCTTCTTTCATCTTTAATTGCAGCCAAAGTAACAGGTACTGCTGTTAAACCAGCTCTAAGACGAACTGCATCTAACAACGCTTGAGCTCTTGAACCAGTTCCACCTAAAGCTTCTGCTTCCATCAAGTAGGTATCTGCTAAACGAATAGCATAACTGTTTTGGCTGTAATTTAAAACGGCATCACCTCCACCAGAATATACATCTGTTTGTCTTGGGATAAATTTATTCAAGAAGTAACCTGTATCTTGGTACCCTCCAATATAATCGGCATGTCCACCTTGTTTTAAGGCTTTTAAATCCAATACAGTAGCACTAAATCTAGGATCACCTTGCATAAACGTATAGAACTCATCTGTAAATACATTAAAACTCCATCCAGAAGGTAAATCGGGTGCTGAACCATCAATTTTTAAATAATTTCTTGGTCCTGCCATTACACAAACTGTATTTCCTTCGTCTTCATTTCCTCCCCAAATACCCCAATACGATTTTTGGCTTGAATGAGAAACTTCTAATATTGATTCTGCATTGAATTGATTAGAAGTATTCCATAAATCTGCATAGTTAGTTAGTAAATGATTACCATATTGACTTGTTCCTCCAGGAGTACCATTTACTTCAAAAAATTGTGCAGCAGCTAATGCGTTTTTACCTTCATATAAATACACTTTACCTAAAACAGCTTGTGCAGCTCCTTTAGTAAAACGACCTCCGTCTGAAGAGGCTACTACCGTATTTGGCAAATCAACAATGGCTTCTGTCAAATCTTTTTCAATTTGAGCATACACATCATTTGGATTGGCTTGAGTCACACTGTAAAATTCTGAAGCAGTCAATGGAGATAATATTAATGGTATGTTTTTAAACATACGCACTAAATTGAAATAGTAATAAGCTCTTAGTGCTTTAGTTTCTGCAGCATAACGCGCTCTTACCGCATCATCCATTGGAACAGCTGATAATTTTTCCAACAACACATTAGCTCTAAAAATTCCTCTGTAATAATCACTCCAAAAACTATCTGGCATAGTATTGGTATTGATTGAGTAATTAGAAAAAGATTGGATACCTGCTCCATCTGAAGAACTTCCTCCTCCTGCAAATTGATCATCAGAACCCGCATTAAACATAGTAATCATGTTTTCAAATCCGCCCGAATTTTTTCTCATCAAATCGTAAACAGCTATTAAACCTGCTTTTGCTTCTGTTTCATTTCTGTAATAATTCGCTTCAAGTGGTAATCCCTCTGGTTGCACTTCAAGAAAATCAGTACTACAAGACGCCACAGTCAATCCAGCTACTGCAGCAATCATCATAAATTTTATTCTTTGTTTCATAATTTTTTTTTTAGAATTGAACGTTAGCTCCTAACATGAATGAACGTGCTTGTGGATAATATCCTCTATCTATACCCAAAATATCTCCTCCAATTTCTGGATCATATCCTGTGTATTTAGTTAAGGTCAATAAGTTTTCACCTGTAATATAAAAACGTACTTTTTGGAAACCTACTTTACTTACTAAAGCGTTTGGTAATGAATATCCAAATTGAACCATTTTAATTCTTAAGTAATCCCCATTTTCTAAATAGAAATCAGACATATTACTGAAGTTACCATTGGTGTCATTTGATGTCAATCTAGGGTAGCTATTTGAAGTACCTTCTCCAGTCCAACGGCTTAAAGCTTCAGTTTGGTAATTGGCATTTCCAATATCTAAACGACGTAATCCTTGGAATATTTTGTTTCCACTAACTCCTTGAGCAAACATGGTAAAATCAAATCCTTTGTAGTCCAAGTTAACTGTAAATCCAAAAGTTAATTTTGGTAGTGGGCTACCTAAAAACGTTTTATCACCTTCTGTGATTGTACCATCACCATTCGTGTCTTTCCAACGGAAATCTCCAGGTACAGCATTGGGTTGGATTAATCCACCAGTTGAATTGGTATACGCATTAATTTCTTCTTGATTTTGGAAAACACCTGCCGTTTGATAACCATAGAAATTACTATAGGAATGACCCACTTCAGTTCGTGTAATTGGTCCCATAGATTGGAAACCTTCTCCCATAAAATAAGTTACATTATTACCTAAGTATGTCACTTCATTTTTAAGTGTAGATACATTACCTGATAAAGACACATTTAAGTCATTAAATTTGTGTTTATACCCTAATTCAAATTCAACACCTGAATTATTCATATCGGCAATATTAGCGTATGGCGCAGCTTCTGCTCCAACATATCCAGGAATTGGATTATCACGTAAAATTCCAGTTGTTTTTTTCTTGTAAACCTCCATGCTTAAATTAAAGTCTTTAAACAATTTAGCATCAAATCCAAAGTTGGTTTGAGTTGTTTCTTCCCATTGTAAATCTGGGTTTGAAATTCTACCTGGACTTGATCCCGGAGTTACAGAAGTACCATCACCTATAGTATAGTTACGTCCTCCACCAATGGTAGCTAAATAACCAAAATCACCAATTGCATCATTTCCAGTTACTCCATAACCAAAACGCAATTTCAATTGATCAACATAGTCATTTTGTTTCCAAAAATCTTCTTTAGAAATAACCCATCCTGCAGAAAATGCTGGGAAAACACCATAACGTTTATTAGCTCCAAAACGAGAAGAACCGTCTCTACGAACCGTACCATTAAACAAATATTTTTCTTTGTAATCATATGTAACACGAGTAAATAATGAAGTTAAGATGTGAGCAGCTCCATTAAACGAATATCCCGTTTTGTGATCAGAAGTAACCGTTGGATCATTAAAACTAGCATAATTGAAATCATTAGTAGATAAACCAGCATGTGTCACTGAAGTCTCAGTCATAATTTGGTTTTCTTTATAGGCTCCTTGAGCCAACATTACAGAAAAATTATGATCGTTTATTTTTCTTGTATAAGTTGCAGTATTCTCAATATTCCAACTAAAACTTCTATCATTAATTCTAGTGATTCTATTCAAAACAGTATTGTTTACTGTAGCACTTAAATAATACAAAGGAGTAAATCCTTCAGCTCCCCAAAATGACATTTTAGAACCTAACGTTGATTTAATTTTTAAGTTTTTAATAGGTGATAATTCCACAAAAACATTTCCAATAAAATCATCTGACCAACCATATTGACCTAATCGTGTTTTGGCATAAGCTAAAGGATTTGTCATCTCTTGTCCAACCACACTAGATATACCGTAAGGATTTCCATTAGCATCACGAATCACATACGGATTTGAATAGTTAATGCTATTTGCCACAATTGGATCCGTAACAACCACTGGAGTTGTTGGATCTAAATTGATGGCTGAACTTAATGGTCCTCCATATTCACTATTTGTATTACCTACTCCAATTGCTTTTTGATGTGTATACCCTAAAGTTTGACCAAAAGACAACCAGTCTTTCACTTTGTGATTCGAATTTAAACGGAAGTTTTTCTTTTCATATTTTGAAATCTCTGACATTACAATTCCCTCTTGTTGTTGAGTACCAAAAGACATATAAAAATTAGACATTTCAGTTCCACCACTTAAACTCACTTCATGTGAACTACGTTGAGCACTGTTATTAAAAATAACTTTTTGCCAATCTGTACCTTTACCTAAAGAACCTAAATCAGGATAAGGTATGTTACCTGAACCTCCTCCATTGATATAACGTTCGTTCATTAATGCACCATATTGAGTTGCATTTAATAAGCTTAATGTTTTTTCTGGAGATGATGTTCCTGTAAAACCGTTATATGTTACAGTTAATTTACCGCTTTTTCCTTTTTTAGTTGTAATTAAGATTACCCCAGAAGCAGCTCTAGAACCATAAATTGCCAAAGAAGCCGCATCTTTCAATACCTCAACTGAAGCAATATCCGATTGATTAATAGCGCCAATAGCACCACTATCAACTGTGATACCATCCACTACCCAAATTGGATTATTTCCTCCTCTACCATCAAAAGTAGTGATACCTCTTACACGTACTGTTGCTGCTGAACCAGGTTGTCCTGAATTCATAGCAATAGTAACCCCTGAAGTTCTTCCTTGCAATGCTTGCTCTATACGTCCATTAGGAACTTTTTCAAGATCCTTAGCCGTAATTTTTGAAATTGAACCTGTTACAACACTTTTCTTTTGTGTTCCATAACCAACGTTAATAACAACCTCTTCTAAGGTATTACTCTCTTCAGTTAATTCAATTTTCATTTCACCATCAGTAATGGCAACTTCTTTAGAAGCGTATCCAATAAAAGATACTTCTAATTTAGATACACTAGATGATACATCTAATGTAAATTTTCCATCTATGTCTGTAGATGTTTGTACAGTCGAGCCTTTAGCTACAACATTTGCACCCGGTAAAGGCAAACCTCCCGAAACTACAAGTCCAGTAACTTTTCTTTGAGCTTGGGCTGATACAATAAAGATAAAAAACATAGATAATAGGAAAAGATTTTTCCTAAATCCTTCGGAAAATAGCTTTAAATTCATAAGCGATTAATATTATTTGGTTTGATTATTATTTCAAGACATATTTTATGCCTTGTTAACATGGTGTTAAATTATTTATTTAAAAAACACCAATATGATTATGAACCACAACAAAAAATATACATAATGAATTTTTAATAGGATATAAATGCGAATACAACAAAACACCGCATAAACCATAGTAATACTATACAATATAAAGACTGTAAAAAATCAAATAAATAAAAACGAAAAGGTTTTTGTTAAGGTATTGTTGTGGTAAACACCCTAAAGTTTGTATAGTTAAATGCTTAAAATGTAATTTACCAAACCGTCATCATGCAATAAATTAAGCTTTTTACGCAAACGATATCGTTTTATCTCAACACTTCGAATGGATATATTCAACATGGGAGCAATTTCTTTAGAAGTCAAATTAAGACGTAAATACGCACATAACTTTAAATCGCTCGGAGTTAAGGTTGGATGTGCCGTTTTAATCTTCTTTAAGAAATCTTTATCTGCATTATCAAAAGCTTCTTTAAATACATTCCAAGAATCATCTCCTGTAATGTTTCTATTAATGGTTGTGATAACCGATTTGATATTCCGACCGCTATTTTCATCTGAAGATTTCTTCAAATCTTCTTTAATAATGGTCAACAATTCATTTTTCTTAATCAAACTCATTGTAGACACAGCCAATTCTCTATTTTTTGCATCAACATCTTGTGATAGTTGCTCGTTTCTAACTTTCATAAGTTGTTGCTCATTCTCTAATGCAGCTATTTCTAATAATAAATTATTCTCTTCTATTAATTTTTCCTTTTGCTTTTGATAATAGTTCTTATACGCTTTATTGATATAATAAGCCATAACAATAAACAAACACATATAAATAAACCAAGCTAAGTTTGTAGCATACCAAGGTTTGAGTATCGTAAAAGAGTAGGATACAATATTATCAGGAGTCGAATTAGCCACTTTAGCTCTCACTTTAAATACATATTCTCCTGGCTCTAAATTTTTAAAATTTACATTTGATTTAGCACTCCATTCACTCCATTGCCCTTGCTGCCCTTCAAGCATATATTGATACTCTACATCAATAAATCGATTGTACTGAGGAACAGTATATGAAAAAACCAAATTGTTTTCATCATGATGTAAAGACCCTTCCTCCTTTAAAGACAATTCTACTATAGGTTCACTAAGTTTATTAACTGTAGCACTTGTCAAAATAATATTGTGACTTCGCACCCTAAAATCAGCTAAATTGATGATGAAATATCCATCAGTCTTTCCTACCAAATAATCACTATCAGATATCTGAGTAATATTTTCATAACCAATCATAGGATTAGTAATCGAGTACGGAATTGATATTTTATGCTTTTTTATACCGGAATCAAAATTTCCTGATGTAAAATAGTATATGTAATTCTTTGTAAACATCCATAATTTATTGGATCGGTCTACATTTAGCTTTCCAGACACATATTCATCATTCTTTAAAACCGAACTTAAACTTTCATCTTTCACAAAGGTACTCGTCTTAGAATTTAAAGAAAATATTCCCTGTTTCCCAGCAAAATAGATTATACCATTGTATTTTACCAAGCCTATATGCTTTCCTTTTTGAGGTGATTTTAGAATATAAAACTTTCGTACGGAGGTTAAATCTGAAGTTGGCAAAATTTTGATGATTCCTTTATATTCATGGCCTACATATAAAGCTCCATTAGAAGTTGCTTCTAAATAGCGCGAGGAAATATCAAAACCAGCCAATTTATTTCGAAACACCCACTGACTACCTTGCTTTTCTAATACTGATATTCCATTATAATTACCTTGTAATAATAAATTTGTGTGATTTGGGACACTAGTAAACTTCCATGTACCCGATTGTTTAGAAACTAAGTTAATACCCGTTTCATTTATCAAAAAAGTACCTAAATCATGTCCGCAGAACAATTGATTATCATATTGAAATAAGGACCAAACTTGTCCTTTTGTACCCACAACAAAATGGAAACCATCATTTCCTAATGCACTTTTATAAAACAACCCTTGGTTCGTTCCAATATAAATCCTGTCTTTAAATTTAGCAGATGCATAAACCGTCCCTAAATACCCAACATCATCCTTATAGCTTTTTATTGGTGATTGTAAATTAATACAATCTATTCCATTGTCTAAACCCAACCATAAGTTTTTATCAATATCCTCGTGAATTGAAAGGATGGTATTATTACTTAATCCTGTATTTTGAGTAATATGATATCGTATTTTCCCTTGCTTGTCTACTATATAAATCCCATTAGAAATAGTCCCAAAAGCAAACCCACCATCGGATAACATTTTAGCACTAAATATAGAATTAGGGCGCAATTCATTTTCTGATTCTAATAGATACGGAACTATTTTTTTATCTTCCAATCTAAAAATACCCGCACGTTCTGTTTGTAATAACATGCCTTCTTTTGTACTAAACAACTCTACAATTCGGTTGTTTATAATTCGGGCATCATCTGTTACTAAAACGCTGCTTCCATTCACAATTTCATACAACCCCTCGCCTATGGCTTGAAAATATATGGAATTGTTGACTTTGTAACATCTAAATATATAAGGATGCTTGTCTATAAATTGAAATGTTTTTTCTTTGGTATTGTAAACATAAATTCGATTAAACGATTGAAATAAAACCCATTGATCCAAATTAATAATATTCCAAAAATGCTCATCTTCAATCAATTTGTTTTTAATTTTAGAACTCAAAGAAGTATATTCTAATAATCCATTTGGTTTTCGTTTCCAAAATCCAAATTCCATATAACACCCTGTGTAAATTTTATCATTAACTACCTTTACAGAACGAATAATCGTTTCATTAGGCGATGGGTATACCGTCCAATTGGAACCGTTATATTCTAACAATCCCTCATTATTAGCAAAATAAACAAACTGATTTTTATCTTGTGAAATCATCCAATTCTGATTTCCAGCACCATATAAAGTAGATCCATACTTCATAATCGGAGGCAATTCCTGAGCCGAAAGTCGCAAAACAAAAAGCATTGCAATTAAACTAATTCTAAATAGGGTTCTCATAGCATTTTTAAGATACACAAGTTTATATAAGAGGTAAAAATATTGTTTCATTTTTAATTCCTCAATATAAATTTGAAAAAAAACGAATAACATCACTGTCATTTCTCATTTCAGAATTGATTACCTTTGCACCCATTCCTATTTTTACCATGAAAAGTACTGAAATTGCTAGCTTAGAACCCAAAAAAAACATCTTAATTAAAGGTGCACAAATTCATAATTTAAAGAATCTAGATGTTGTAATCCCCCGTAATGAATTAGTGGTTATTACAGGGCTTTCAGGGTCTGGAAAATCCAGTTTGGCCTTTGATACCTTATATGCCGAAGGACAACGACGCTATGTAGAAAGTTTATCTTCTTATGCGCGACAATTTTTAGGTAGGCTAGACAAACCTAAAGTAGAGTATATTAAAGGTATTGCTCCTGCTATAGCAATAGAACAAAAAGTAAATACTACTAATGCACGTTCAACTGTAGGTACTTCAACCGAAATTTATGATTATCTTAAATTACTGTATGCCCGAATTGGAAAAACATTTTCACCCATCTCTGGTAAAGAAGTTAAAAAAGATACGGTATCTGATGTTATAAAGGAAGTGAAGACTTTTGAAAATTCTAGCAAATGGTTGCTTTTGGCTCCTATACATCTAGAAGAAGGACGTCAATTAGAAGACAAACTAAAAGTGCTTCTCCAACAAGGATTTGCCCGAATACTCGTAAAACAGGAAATGATTCGTTTAGACGAATTGGATCAACATTCACTCGACCATAAAGATATCTTATTAGTAATCGACCGTATTATAGTTAAAGAGGAAGAAGATTTCTACAACCGGCTTGCAGATGCTATTCAAACTGCCTTTTACGAAGGAAAAGGTATTTGTTACCTCCAGGAACTAGAATCAAATAAAAGATTGGAATTCAGTGCCAATTTTGAATTGGATGGCATCACCTTTTTAGAACCAAACAGCCACCTCTTTAGTTTCAATAACCCATATGGTGCTTGTCCAACTTGTGAAGGATATGGAAACATAATAGGAATAGATGAAGAATTAGTAATCCCAAATACCGCCCTATCTATTTATGAAAATGCTATTTTTCCATGGCGTGGAGAAAGCATGGGATGGTATCGTGACCAATTAGTGAATAATGCCTATAAATTTGATTTCCCCATACACAAACCCTACTTCCAACTCACAGAGGATCAAAAAGAATTGGTATGGAAAGGCAATGCCTACTTTACTGGCTTACATGATTTCTTCAAAGAGCTAGAAGAGAAAAATTATAAGATTCAAAACCGGGTTATGCTTTCCCGATATCGAGGCAAAACAAAATGTGCTACCTGCAAAGGCAAACGACTACGAATAGAAACCAACTATATAAAAATAGGAGGAAAAACTATTTCCGAATTGGTAGACCTATCCATAAAAGGATTAATTCCATTTTTCAAATCGTTACAATTATCCGAGTACGAATCTAAAGTAGCCAAAAGGTTATTAATCGAAATCAACAATCGTTTAGCTTTCTTAAGTGATGTAGGTTTGGATTACTTGACATTAAATAGAAATTCAGCTACCTTATCAGGAGGTGAATCGCAACGAATCAATCTGGCAACTTCATTAGGTAGTAGCCTAGTGGGTTCTATGTATATCCTTGACGAACCCAGTATTGGCCTTCATCCAAAAGACACAGAACGGTTAATAAAAGTTCTAAAAAACTTACGGGATTTAGGCAATACTGTAATTGTAGTCGAACACGACGAAGACATCATGAAGGCGGCCGATAGAATCATCGATATAGGACCCGAAGCAGGGTCTTTTGGAGGTGAACTAGTAGCTGAAGGATCTTTTGCTGAATTATTGGAATACGACTCATTAACTGCCAAATATCTAAATGGAACTTTAGAAATTGCCGTCCCTAAAACGCGACGTAAATCAAATAATGCAATTGAAATCATAGGGGCTCGTGAAAATAATTTACAAAATATTGATGTATCATTCCCTCTTGAAAGTCTAACCGTGATTACGGGTGTTTCGGGTAGTGGAAAAAGCACCCTAGTCAAAAAGATAGTGTTTCCGGCTATGCAGAAAAAACTAGAGGGTATTGGTGATAAAGCAGGCCAATTTACAGAGTTAAAAGGAAGTTTTTCTCATATCAAACATATTGAATATGTAGACCAAAATCCAATAGGAAGAAGTTCCCGATCTAACCCCGTTACCTATATTAAAGCCTATGATGATATCCGGGATTTATATGCCAAAGAAAAGCTATCCAAAATTAGAGGATACCAAGCCAAACACTTCTCTTTTAACGTAGATGGTGGTCGATGTGAAACGTGTAAAGGTGAAGGTTCCATTAATGTGGAAATGGTTTTCATGGCCGATGTATCGCTTCCCTGTGATACCTGTGGTGGAAAACGTTTCAAAAAAGAAGTACTAGAAGTATGTTTTGAAAACAAAAACATTGACGACATACTCTGTATGACAATCGATGATGCTATTGCCTTTTTTGGCCAACACAAACAAGCCAAAATAATCCAAAAACTACAACCATTACAAGATGTAGGATTAGGATATGTTCAATTAGGGCAGTCATCTTCTACTTTATCTGGTGGTGAAGCCCAGCGCATCAAACTAGCCTCATTTCTTGTAAAAGGAGTAACCAAAGACAAAGCACTATTTATTTTTGACGAACCCACTACAGGACTTCATTTTCATGACATCAAAAAACTACTAGCTTCCTTTGATGCCTTAATCGAAAAAGGACATTCTATCATTGTCATAGAACACAACTTAGACTTAATCAAATGTGCTGACTGGATTATTGATTTAGGCCCCGAAGGTGGAGATAACGGAGGACAACTCTTAGCAGTAGGTACACCTGAAGAAATTGTAAAAAACAAAAAATCGATTACAGGATTGTATTTGAAAGAAAAACTATAAAATAAAACGCCTCCTAAAAAGGAGGCGTTTTTTATACATTTAAATAATTAGTTTACAATTATTTTCTGCGTTATACGCTTATTTTCAGTCTGTAAAACGGCTAAATACAACCCTTTTGATATTCCTTCTAAGGCTATAGTTGAAACCAACTGATTGGGTTCAATATCCTTTTTCAAAACTACTTTACCCTCTAAATTAACTAATGAAACCGAACATTGTGCAGGTGTTAAAGTTCCCAATGAGACACTTAATTCATCATGTGCTATACTAGGATAAAAACGTACTTGATTTATATCCTCAAATGATGATGACGCTAATGAAGTGGCTGCAACAGCAAAATGCATAGTAGCACCTATTGTAGCTTGTGCGACTTTATAATTGTATACGGGATCCATATATTGCAATAAATCGGTATTCGTATGTTTATGTGTAGTTTCATTAGTCTCAAAGAAACCCGTAATAATTTCGTTATTAGCTTGAAATGGCATATAATCAGAAGAATAAGCATAAGACAAATACGCATTCAAAGGCGAATACAACCCCACACAGGTCATTAACTCATTGGTCATCGTAGAGGATAGTGCATTGTTAGTTGAAGGTGTATTATTGGTGTCTCGCTCACAAGTAATAGTGTCATTGGTCAAACCAGCTACTCCTCCTACTTCATCCAAATTGAATACCAAACGAATATTCATTTTAGGAGATGTACTATTCACAATAGAACTCACATAATGCTGACTTCCAAATAATCCATCTTCCTCCCCACTAAAATTTATAAACTTAATAGAGTATTGCGTTGGTATATTTTGTAACAATCGAGCGGTTTCTAATATAGACGCAACACCACTTCCATTATCATTAGTTCCTGTACCTCCTATAGAATCATAATGACCACAAACGATAACATAAATGTTTGGATAAACCGTCCCTGTTTTTGTTACTATCAAATTTTTACAAACAACGGAAGAGCTTTGATAGGTATAAGAATCCTCTTGAATTTGATTGGCAGTATAGCCATAACTCAAATATTTGTTTTTTAACCAAGTCAATGTATTGTCTAATGCAGCAGTACCTTTACGCTTTAATCCTAAAGATTCAAATTCAGTCAAACTAGTTGTAACATTCGTTTGGGAACATTGCCCCACAACTGTACCATAATAAGGTATGTACTGTTGCCCATTAGAAATGGATGTTATAAATAAAAAAGCCAAGGTTAATAACAGGTTTTTCGATGTAGTTTGGGTATAAGTAGGCATCTAAATATAATATTTGCCCCAAATGTAAAAAAAAGAAATACGTATTTATACTATACTCTAAAAAAATCGATGAATTACTAGCCTATAAAACGGCATCCAAACAATTGATTCAAAAACACTTACAAAGCATTAATCAAATCTTAAGAATTCATTTACCGAATATGGCACAGCAATTGAATTATACTATACAACAATAATCAATTGTTCGAGAAGGCTGAAAATCGTAAGAGTAAGCAAAACTCAAATAGTCAATAGTATGAAAACAATTACTTTTTTAGTGGCCAACCTTTTATTAATAGGAACCACTGCAAATGCTACCACAGTTAATACTAAGGTAATGGATGATAAAAGAACTCATTTTAACGAAAACGAACCTATTTCGTTTGTAGAAAGAGGCATTGAGTTTTTTGTGTTCCTAAATGGAGATTTTGATTTCAACACACGTCCAGAAGACCATCAAGGTGCCTACTTTTATAAAACAGCGGGTAGAAATACAACCCAAAGTGATGCCCGAAGAATGGTAAATTATGGAGTTCGTATTGAACATGATAGTTATGGTAGAGTACGTCGTATAGGAAATACATTCATCAATTATGACAATAGAGATAGGGTAAATCGAATTGGAAGTGTTTATATGGTATACAATCGTGTGGGACTAACACAAATTGGAGGTATGCAATTGGTATACAATCGAAGAGGTGACCTAGTTGACACTATCGGAAGTGTAAAAGGATATGCCAATTATGGATATGCCTACAACCACAACGATAGAGATGAACATGATTCGCATACGCAACAAACCAACTACTATTACAAAGAAGTTGGCACTAGAGACAGAGATTAAATTTGATTTTGATTGGTTAGGGTTTAGAAAAAAATCCCGCAAAGTTGGGAAACGATGCGGGATTTTTGATTTTTATATTTTGACAAACTTAATGTCCTCCACTGATTTTTTGATCAAAATCAATTCCTTGACTTTTTAAAATACCACTTACTTTCCAAGCATAAAAAGCCAAATAAGCAAAGCAAAATACGCCTACGATATAGCTTAAATGAATTCCTATGGAATCGGCTACAGTTCCTTGTAACCAACTCACAATTCCTCCACCCATAATCATCATAATTAAAAAGCTACTACCTTGACTGGTGTTTTTACCCAATCCACTTATAGCTAATGTAAAAATACAAGGCCATAATGTACTACAAAACAACCCTACACTAGTAAATGCATATACACTTACCATACCTTCTGTACTCATTCCTACTGCTAAAGCCAATATACCTAATAGTGAAAAAATCAATAACATTCGAGCTGGATTTCCCTTACTAGCCATATCTGCCACTATCAAAACTAAAATAATTAAGGCATATACATAAAAAGGAGTCAAATCATGATTCATGAATTTATTTACGCCTAAGAATACTCCAAAAGCTAAATAAGGCGCAATGAATCGAAGGATCTTTTGCATAGTCATATCATCAGTAAAAGCTTCAACAGCTCCTGTCCATCGTCCAATCATCAAACTTGCCCAATACAAGGAAATAAAGGGTGCCACATCTTGTGTTAAAAAGCCTAAACTTTTCTCCATATATGCAGGCAGATTACTTGCAGTAGAAACTTCCACTCCAACATAAACAAAAATAGCAATCATCCCCATAATCAACTGAGGATAGGCCAAAGCAGACTTACGGGACGATTTCACATCACCTTCTTCTTCAACCACAGCAGCGGGCTTATCAGGTAATGATGAAAATTTCAATAATACTGCAACCAAAATAAATGCAGCTCCTAATACCAAATAAGGTACTTTAACACTTTCTATACTCATCTCACTTGACCCTGTAGTAGCCGCACCAAAAATGGCAAAACTTACAATTAAGGGTCCTATAGTAGTTCCTAAATTATTTATCCCTCCCGCTAATGTCAATCGCTGTGAACCCGTCTTAATAGGTCCTAAAGCAATTGCTAATGGATTGGCTACGGTTTGTTGTAATGAAAACCCCAATGCCACAATAAATAAACCCGATAACATCAATGGAAACGAACCCAAATTGGCTGCTGGATAAAACAATAATGTTCCTAAGGCTGAAATAACTAACCCTAAGGCTAATGAATTCTTATACCCAATACGATTAATTAAGTCTCCTTTGGTTAAATAAGAAATAATCATATATAGTATAGAACCTACAGTATAAGCCACGTAAAAAGCAACAGATACAAGTTGACTTTCTCCTTGAGTCAAATCAAATGCTTTTCGAAATACGGGAATTAAAATGTCATTACTGGCAGCCACAAATCCCCAGAAAAAAAATACGGTAACAAGGGGAATAAATTGACCCCAATTGGTCTTCGATTGTTCTGAATTCATAAAATTGAGTTTTAGTTTGGTTTGGTTTTAGTTAATCGGTTTAATTGAAATAGCAGTTCCACCGCCTGCAGCCAAATGTAATTTAATTTTTGACTTTGAAGTGACCTGTATAGTTTTTATAACATACGATTTCGGGTTGTTTTTCCAATCCGCGTCAACACCATCTGCATAAATAGTAGCCGTATATTTTTGATTAGGAGTCAAGAAATCCAAACGAATTTCTGAATTTCTAGCCTGTTCATCCGTAATAGAACCCAAATACCATGCATTGGATTTTTTGTCTTTTCGAGCTACTGTCAAATAATCTCCTGGTTCAGCTTCCAAGTATTTACTTTCCTGCCAATCTACAGGAACATCCTTAATGAATTGAAACGCATCAAGGTGTTTTTCATAATTCTCAGGCAAATCCGCAGCCATTTGTAAAGGGGAATATAAGGTTACATACAAAGCCAATTGCTTCGCTAAAGTGGTATGTACCTGTTCTTTTTTACTAGCATCATAGGCACTCATTTTGATTTCAAATATTCCTGGTGTGTAATCCATAGGCCCTCCTAACAAACGAGTAAATGGCAATATGGTTTCATGCATAGGTGGATTTCCAACACTCCACGCATTAAACTCATTTCCGCGCGCCGCTTCAGCCGCTATATAATTTGGATACGTTCTACTATATCCGGTTGGACGTGAACTCTCATGGGAATCAACCATGATATGAAAATCAGCAGCCCGTCGAGCTACAAAATTGAAATGATTTACCATCGTTTGCCCATCATGAAACTCTCCTCTTGGAATAATTTTCCCAACATATCCTGTCTTTACCGAAGGATATCCATAGTCTTTCATCAATTGAAGGGCTCGATCCAAATGACGCTCATAGTTAGCCACAGAACCCGATGTCTCATTGTGCATAATCATTTGAACCCCTTTCTTTTTAGCATACTCCGAAACTGCTTTAATATCAAAATCGGGATAAGGGGTAGTAAAATCAAATACGTTTTCTTTCCAATTGCCAAACCAATCTTCCCAACCTACATTCCAACCCTCAACTAAAACACCATCAAATCCATTCTGGGCCGCAAAATCGATGTAGCGTTTCGTGTTTTCTGTCGTAGCTCCGTGCTTTCCTGATGGCTTCAATTGTCCATCGGCTGCATTCTGTGCGTTTTGAGAACCCGCATAATCCCAAGTAGACTTACCTATATGCATCTCCCACCAAATACCCACGTACTTCATGGGCTTAATCCATGAGGTATCGGTTATTTTTGAGGGTTCATTTAAATTTAAAATCATTTTAGAGCCTACTATATCTCGTGCATCATCACTAATCATAAGGGTTCGCCATGGAGAAACACATGGGGCTTGCAAATAAGCTTTATCGCCTTGAGCATTTGGCACCAATCTAGATGTTAATACATGGGCTTTGGGTTCTAAATCCAAATGCATAATGGGATAGTTCACCACGGCAGCTTCAAAAATATTGAGGTAAATTCCATCCGCTGTTTTCATCATCAATGGGGATTGAACTACATATTTCCCTGCTATCGACTTCAACCCAATCCCATTATTTCTATCTATATTATCGGTATTAACTTCAGACAACAAACTCTCGGTATAAGGGTATTCCTGACTGTCAAAATCGCCTGGCAACCAAAAAGTCTTTGGATCACTTGTTAACCTGAATTCGGACACCTCGTCTGAAACTACAAAATAATTCAAATTAGACTGCTTCGGAAAAATATACTGAAATGCAATTCCTTCATCAAATACTTTAAAGCAAATTTGCATCTTTCGCTCTGTAGCCAACTGGGATAAATTCACCTTCATTATATGGTATTTGTTTACGATATGAGATTGTTCACCCAATACAGGATCCCAAGATTCATTTACGGTCCCATTATAGATACTATCTACAACAAAATGTGATGCCATATCAGCTGCATCTTTCAATTTAACTCCCATCCCACTAGACAATACAATGGGTTTGTTTTTATAATATACAGTATAGGTGGGCTTTCCTTTTTCTGCCAAAGCAAATTCTAAACGAATAGCACCAGAAGGAGAACTTACTTGTTGTCCATAAAAAGACCCTACACTCATTAACAACACTAACACATAACTTATTCTCATAATTTTAATAGTTTGCGAGTACCAACCCACGATTATATTATTTCCTTAAAGCTTCTCAAATTCTAATTTTAAAAGCTTATTTAAAGAATAATTCTAAATTTTTGACCTATATTTTTTATAAAAATACAAGGTTACATCTCATAACCCAATAGTGACATCAATTAGTTATTAACGAAATCGATTTCTTAACTCAAATTGGGATTAAATGTGTTACAAAAAAAAATCCCGATTAATCGGGATTCTATTTTATTTTCCGGCAGCATAATCCGCCAAATAGGCAAACCTAGGGGTCAACTTACCGTCTTCTGTTACTTTAGCTCTTTCCAAAATTCCATCTTTATCCCCATTGAAAAAAGCAGGAATCACATGCTTCATAAACATTTCTCCAAATCCTTCACTAGCATCTTTTGGCAATTCACAAGGTAAATTATCGACAGACATTACCATAATTGACCCCGGATGGGTATAAGGAACTTCCTCATGGGTACTAGGTAAATATCCAAAAAAGGGCTCCGCTATAGTACTTGCTTTTACGGTACAGGCTATTGGCCCATCTACATCACATGAAATATCAGCAACTACTTTTATTTGGCAATCAACCGCTTGCAACATAGCACGAGTCAATATATCAGGCGCTCCATTTCCATGAAAATGACCTGCCATAAAGATATCAGCTACCTTTGCAAATCGTTCAAAGTCTGAAGTATAATCTTGAGGATTTTTATAAAAGTCTTGATTCCCTAATACCTGACCATCCAATCGCTTATTGTAATCCAAAACATCGATCTGAGTATAGACGGGTTGTGAATATTTTTTAGTTAAAAAATCGTCTACACTAACTTGCTTCATCTTCATTCCATCCAACATCTCTTTGGCCCCCATACCAACCTTACCATGACCTGTCAAAACGATTTTGATATTGGGCAACGTTTGACGCTTCAATCGAATGATCAAATCTTCTTTACTGTGCAAGGTTTCGGCTTTAGGCAATGTGAATAAATCATATTTTATTCCAAAGGCTCTAAACCCATTGTATGCTCCTACTATACCCGCATAACGACCAAAACCAATCAACCTACGGTTATTCGAATCCACTATCGTTTCATGATCATACAACACTATATTCTTTTCTAATAAAGCTTGTAATAATTTGCGATTATGAAGTTGCTTTTTAATGGTATGAGAAAAGAAAAAATATTTCTTATTCGGGATTAACGCATCAATAGGAATCTCTTTTACTCCAAAAAATACGTCACAATCGGATATATCGTAGGTGACATTCAACCCTAATTGTGTATATTCATCATCTTTAAAAATACGAATATCAGAATGTTCTACTTTTATTTTAGCTTCTTTATGTTCGTTTTGCAAACGAATTAATTCCTGAGGTGTAAAAACCACTCTTCTATCGGGTGGCGTCTTTCTTTCTTTAACTATTCCAAATTTCATGTATTCTAGTATTGATTGCAGGAGTAGAATCCCAATCCCCCTCTTGTATCAGGGATTTAAAGATAGGACTTGAGGCAATTATTTATGACCTCAAAAGTACTAGTAACGAAAACGTTTTCAAAACTTTTTTCAAAAAATAAATTAGATATAATAACACACACGAATTGACAATGAACTGTTTATAAAATTGATAATTCAAATTGTGAAAAACCTGTTGATAGCTTTCTAAAAACAGAGTGTCATAGGTACATTGAATACTTATATTTGTTTTCCAAATTTTGATTAATGACACACAAATTCAACTCCTATATAATTCTATTTACTTTTTGCCTCATCTGGAACTCATGTACCAAAATAGAAAAAAACGAAGAAGGCATCGAAAAAGTAAATAAAAATGGTATTGCAGTAATGCAACCGCTACAAGAAGAATTACCGGCCCTAACCCCCGAGTACATTCAAGATAAAAAATATGGTTGTTCCCGATACTTTGAAAAAATATGGTCAGAGAAAAACGACAACGTAGCTTTCTTAGTTGCTAAAAATGGCCAAATCATATATGAAAACTATATGGGGTATGCCAATAAAAGTACCGATGAGCCTATCACAAAAGATACACCGCTACACATAGCTTCGGTAAGTAAAGTACTGACTTCCACAGCTGTTTTAATGCTAATTGACACCAAAAAACTCAGTTTAAACCAAAAAGTAACGGAATTTATCCCGAATTTCCCATACCCTGAAGTAACGGTACAAACCTTACTCAATCATAGAAGCGGAATGAAAAACTATGCCTATTTTACCTATGAAAATGGGAACTGGGATAAAAAACAAACATTAACCAATGAGGATATTGTCAAAGTAATGGTGGATCGCCAAATCCCTTTAGAATCAAAGACAGATACCCGATTCAGTTACTGCAATACCAATTACGCGATGTTGGCGCTCATTATCGAAAAAGTAACTGGCCTCAAATACCCAGAAGCCATGAGACAAATGATCTTCAACCCGCTTGGAATGTCACATACCTTTGTTTTTGATATAACCAAAGATCGTGGAATAGTAGCGCCTTCCTACAAAGGAAACAATGTTGAAATTGGAGTGGATTACCTAGATGGCATTTATGGTGACAAAAACATTTATTCTACACCACGGGATTTATTAAAATTTGACAAAGCACGCTATGCCCCTTATTTTCTGAATCCCTACTTACTAAAAAAAGTATACAAAGGATATAGCTATGAAAGTAAAGGCCTTCGCAATTACGGACTAGGAGTACGAATGATTGAATTCGAAAAAGGGGAACCTTTTTATTATCATAACGGCTGGTGGCATGGAAACACCTCTTCTTTCATCACACTTCGCAAAGAGAAAGTTTCCATCATTGTCTTATCAAATAAGTTCACAAAAAAAACATACCAAACCAAAAACTTGGCAGCTCTTTTTGGGGATTACCCATTCAAACTAAACGAAGACGGGGAAGAATAATCTATTTGCACGTAGGCACAAAATACTATACCTTTGCAGTCATTGTTTAATACAATTTAATTGGGGTCGACTGGTTTTGACAGCAAGTCGAATTGAACAGTAAGCACGTCGAGCCTTGTACTTTTAGCTCGTAAATCCAAAGGTACACAACTATAAACGGCGAAGGAAACTACGCTCTTGCTGCATAATCTGAATTATAGTAAGATTAGCCACGCTCCTACTAGGTAGGAAAGCAGGATTCACCTCGAAAGCTTGGGTTTGTGGCGGTCGATAAAGGGGAATCGTAAATACGAACCTAAGAACAGTAAAGCTTCGGCGCTGTTACGAAAATTTAAGAAGATAAGCATTTTGTAGCTGTTTCTGGCTTAGCAAAATGACGAAAACCCAATCAGAAAATAAACGTGTAGAAAGCTCTTTAGTTGCTTGTTTGGACGGGAGTTCGACTCTCCCCGACTCCACACGAAGTGCAATTGCCTTACGGCTGTAAACAAGAAAAATCCATCAAGTTCACTTGAATGGATTTTTCTTGTTTATAGACGTCTGTCTTGCCAAAGACAGGCAAAGGCATTTGCACGTTCGGAACGGTGGAGCTGAGCGAAGCTACTCTCCTTTACTCCTTTATCTGTAAGTTCACTTGAATGGATTTTTCTTGTTTATAGACGTCTGTCTTGCCAAAGACAGGCAAAGGCATTTGCACGTTCGGAAAGGGGCCGAGCGTTAAAACCCGAGGCCATAGGCCGAACTGAACGAAGTTAAACAGTCCAGTGGACTGTTTTAGCGAAGGAGCCAGGCGGCGCGGTGGCAGTAATTGCAGTTAATGGCAGTAGAGTCAAACGTAAAGAAACAGAAATCTCGACTGTTTTAGAGAAGGAGCCAGGCGGCGCGGTGGCAGTAATTAAAGTTAATGGCAGTAGTGGCAGTGGTGACATCGTAAACAAGTGCAACTACACTCCCCGACTCCACATAAAAAGCCGTAATTATTTATCTAATAAACAATTACGGCTTTTATACATATATCTCAAAAACTAAATCTAACTCAATTTGTTCGAAACCAAGCTAATAAACTCTTTACGCACTTTATTCTTTTCAAAGGCTCCCGTAAATGAGGATGTAGTGGTAACTGAATTCTGCTTTTGAATGCCTCGCATACACATACACATGTGTTGGGCTTCAATAACCACAGCTACCCCTTTTGGATTTAACGCTTCTTTTATGCACGCATTAATCTCATCCGTAAGGCGCTCTTGTACTTGCATCCTTCTTGAAAAAGCATCCACTATTCTCGGGATTTTACTTATCCCAACTATTTTACCATTAGGTATATAGGCAATATGGGCTTTTCCAAAAAAAGGCAACATATGATGTTCACACATCGAATACACTTCAATATCTTTAACGACAATCATTTGCTTATGATTTTCAGTAAACAAAGCAGATTGCAATATTTCTAAGGGATTTAATCCATATCCATGGGTCAAATACTGCATCGCTTTAGCAGCACGTTCTGGAGTTTTCTCAAGTCCTTCGCGATAGACATTCTCCCCTAAGTTTTCAATTATGGATTTATAATTATCTGCTAATACTGTAGTGATACTAGTATCATATTCTTCTATTTTTTCATATCCTTTGAGTGCTTTCGCTATCATAAAAAAGGGGTGTTTAAAGTTCTACTTGTTGTTATATTTTAAAGGTAACTATGCCATAATCCATTTCAAAAACTTGGCCCGAAATGGAGGCTGCCTGATCTGAAATTAAATAATTTACCATGCCTGCTACTTCTTCAGATTTCAAATAATTTTTCATGGGATGACGTTCCATCATGGTCTCTTTCATGCGATCATTACGCAATATTCCAGCTGATAATGGTGTATCGGTTATTGTTGGTGCTACAGCATTAATACGCACCGTGGATGCTAGTTCGGCACCTAATGATTTTACCAATCCCTCAACACCTGCTTTGGCTGTGGCTATACTAGCATGATAAGGCATCCCCAATTTTGCCGCTACAGTACTAAACAATACTATAGAGGGATTTGTCCCTTTTTTTAGTTCCGGCAAATACTTTTGAATGCATTTTACAGCACCAACCACATTGATTTCAAAGTCAGCTCTAAAATCGTCCAGACTCAAACTAGCTATGGGTTTTAATGTTATGGAGCCAGGGCAATAAATTAAAGTATCTATTTGCTCAATTTCCGGAAGCAAATCCTGCAATACATCAAGACTATAATGCTTCAAATTAGGATGTGTAAATTCAGGTGGGGTTCGGCTAATAATATGAACCCAATTAGAATCCAATTGCTGTTTTAATATGGCAAGTCCTATTCCTTTACTACCGCCAATTAGTACTATATTTTTCATCAATTCTATCGTTTTGAAATTTTATTCTGTGTAATAGCTCGTTGTCTCGTACATTTAAATCGGCCATCTTGAAAATCCCTCAGCTTTTCGTGTTTGGTTTTCCGACCTTGAACACGTTCTCGCCACATTTTAAAACTAGAAGACTTCATTTCTTCACGCATAAGCGAGATGACTTCCTGTTCTTTTAAACCAAATTGTATAAAAATAGCATCAAAAGTGGTCCGGTCTTCCCATGCCATTTCTATAATACGGTCTATCTCAACTGCTGTAAATCTTGTTTTCAAGAAGTATATTTTAAATAGTTATTGACCTTGATTTTTGCTTTCAAATCAAACATCAAATTATACAAACCAAAAAACGTTCGATTCATATATATAAAATGCTTCGATCCTCTATTCCCATTCATTTTACGCAATTGAGTATCTTTTGCAAAACGCTCTCCCAGTTGAGCTATTTTAGTAAAAAACAATTCATCCGAAAAATCAAAGTCTTCCGATTGAAAAGGTTGTGTAAACAAGGATAACAAATCATAAAACATTTGAGTAAAATAATCCACTTCTGCTTTTGAATCATCAGCTCGAAGGATTTCCAATTCAAATAATTTTGCACTAAACAATTCGGTATTGTCAATTACTTTTTTGTCGATCAACTCAAAATAAGGGGTATAAAACTCAAGTGGAATCTGTTTCATACAACCAAAATCTAAAGCCACTAACATATTTTCAGTATTGACCAAGAAGTTACCAGGATGCGGATCAGCATGCACTTTCTTCAACACATGGATTTGAAACATATAAAAATCCCAAAGCGCTTGACCTAATTGATCTGAGACCGTTTGGATTGGAGTACTTCGTGTAAACTCGGAGAGGTGAATCCCTTCCATCCAATCCATAGTGATAATTTTATCGGAAGAATACTCCGGATAATAATTAGGAAATACCAAGTTTTCAATAGACTTACAAGCTTCCACCACTTCCTGACTTTGCTGCAACTCTAACAAATAGTTGGTTTCTTCAATTAATTTATCTTCTACTTCTTTAAAGTATTTATCTGAATCTTTGCCTTGTAAATTGAACATTCGAATTGCAATAGGTTTAACCAATGACAAATCAGAAGAAATGCTATTGGCAACCCCAGGATACTGAATTTTAACCGCTAGTTTTTTGTTGTTCTTAACTGCCAAATGCACC
This sequence comes from Flavobacterium sp., assembly GCA_024644655.1. Lineage (GTDB taxonomy): Bacteria > Bacteroidota > Bacteroidia > Flavobacteriales > Flavobacteriaceae > Flavobacterium. The sequence continues at coordinate 5,162 of JAHEHJ010000010.1, read as the reverse complement.
TGACCTATACTCGCCGCATTCACCGAATTGGGATTAAACTCATCAAATAGTTCATAGGGAGATTGACCAAAAGTGGCCTTAAAGGTTTTTAATACCAATGGAGCCGAAAGAGGTGGAACAGAAAACTGTGACAATGAAAACTTCTCCACATAGGCTTGTGGCAAAAAGTTTTTATCCATACTCAACATCTGAGCCACTTTCAAAGCGCTTCCTTTAAGACTCTTCAATCCATCATAAATATCTTCGGCATTACTCTCATTAAGTTTATCACGATTCAAATCGGTGTTCACCATTTTTTCCCCATAATACTTCAAATAATTAACCCCTACTTTGGCACCGGTCTGTACCAGTTTAGTAGCGCGTTCAATCTTTGAAGTGGGGATATAGTCTAAGGTTTTCATGAGTTGTGTTGTATTTTTTCTTTGAAAAGGAATTTTCCAAAATCAAGCAAACTATCCAATGGAGTAATTTGCATCAAATCAAAACTAGCTTTAACCGATTTCTCAATAAATAAATCTGTTTTTTCAAAAGCCGGTGAACTGTCATCTAACCAAAATTTCAGAGTAAACATAAATTGTATCCAAGATGATTCTTGAATTGTTTTTTCTTGAATAGTTCTTAATTTCTCATGAGGTGTTCGCAATTCATCCGTCATTATACTCGAAACATAGTGTTTGAAGGCATCTCTAAGACTCGCTAATTGCATAACGCTTTGTAATGAATACCCTGATTCTTTCAAACTCATAACTACATAACTTCTATTGGCAGTTACCATTTCAAAAAAAGTAAAATAGAAACTAAGCATTTTACTCCTCATATCATATAACGCATAGCTTGGATCCTTCTCTAGCAAGGCTATAGTATTCTCCAAAAACTGCTTGAAAATATCCTTCTCAATTCCTTCTAATGACCCAAAAAAAGTATAAAATTGACGCTCCTCAAAACCAGCATCTTTTGCAAATTGAAATACGGATTTAGGCTTCTCATTATGCTCTAATTTGTGTTGCATATACTTAGAGATGAGAATATCTCTTGTAATTTCTGTTTTCTTAGTAGCCATAGTTGTATATTTTGAATTGGACTACAAAGATACATCTTGTTTAATATATTTTATTAATTGTTAAACAAAAGAAATGTTAATCTTTGCTAAAAGTTTCAAAACACTCAAGATAAAAACCATAACGCACTGTTTTACAACAACTAAGAACGTGAAACTACAAATCCTTTATCTAATAATTATACTACTAAATTGTGAGAGTAAGTACCTATAGTACTATTTGGCTTTACCAAATTAGATAACTAAAAAAATAGAGATACATAATGGACAACTACCGATATGGTTAGAGGTTTAAATTTATTTAACTAAAATCGTTTAGAAATATTTGTTTTATTTATTACAAAATATAACTTAAAATAAATCTTAATACCTTTAGGTCTCAATTCTATCCTATGTGTTTCTTCTTCGGACTCCCCACAAAAGCTGCAGTCATCAAAAAAAGATATGACAAACCGTTCAAAGTACCTGAACTATATACCCCTTCCGCTAAATTCAATGGGTTTTCGCATCCTCAAACACCTATCATCACTACCGATGATTCGCAATTCATTACAATGGGAACATGGGGATTACTCCCCCATTGGGCCAAAGATGCCTCGTTCCAAAAAAACACTTTGAATGCCCGAATCGAAACTCTCGAACAAATGCCTAGTTTTAAAGAGGCTGTAGCCAACAGATGTCTCATACCCGCTACCTGTTTCTACGAATGGCGCCATGAAGGAACGCAAAAAAAACCGTATCGCATTTCAAGTACCGAAGACGAAATCTTTTCTTTTGCCGGTATCTATAGCGATTGGACCAACCCAGCAACAGGTGTTTCCCAAAGAACCTATTCCATTATCACCACCGAAGCGAATGCATGCATGCAATTCATCCACAATACCAAAAAACGAATGCCTGTTATTCTGCATACCCAAGATGAAACATCATGGCTCTTAGGAACTCCTATCCATCAATTCGCATTTCCCTATTCGTGTAACCTGATAGGTTTGCCTATTTAAATCTTTAGAGTAGATATCGTTTCCCTAGGGTATCCAACATTTCTTAACAAATGTAGTTCCATTGGATGTAATACCTTTCACTAATAAAGGCTGATGGTGCAAATTCAATCCCTCTACCATAATAACCGTAGCCGAATGCCCTTCTTGTTTAGACAACAAAGCACCAGTCAAAGTATACAAAGCTACATTTTGCAATACTGTGCCATTGTTAGATTGAATCACAAGGGATGAAGCTGAAGGATAAACCAATATTGATGTGGAAGGTTCCGAAACATCCGAAACAGCTAAACTTCCATTCGGTGCGGAATAAGCCAACTGAAACCGACTATTAAACAAGCCAACTTCGGAATTAAAAGTATACCCGCCATTTTTCAAATTGGTATAGGTATCCGTTAGAGTATCGTGTATATAAACACCAAAATTAGTATTCTGAAAAAAACCATCACTATGATCTATAGCAAATGTAAAAGTACCACTGTAAACCGCATTAAAACTCAAAGCAACCACATCCGTAGCGACAAAGGGCAACCCTTTGAATTGAATCGCATAACGAACGTCTCCAATCAATGAAGTTAAAGCAACTACTCCATCATTCATATAAGCACCATCTAATCCATGATCATAACCTTCAGTTGCTCCTGTTCGATACCCCATCAGGGTCTGTGAAAAGGCACCATTAGTGTCCGTAACATTTAACCAAACCCGATTGGTTTCAACGACATACATTTTTTTTTCGAAAGAATTTGAAGAGGCTTGTAAAGACAAACCCAAAAAAGAAATAAGAAATATATAAGCTGCCCCAATACTTCTCCAATTGTGAACTGAATACTTCATGTTCAAAAATTTAAGTGTTATTAATCCGTTATGACTTGGGGCCATTTCTACGAACAATTTATTAATAACCAAATGAAATAATAGACATCTATAGCCTAATAACTTTAATCTATAGTTGGATCATCAATAAGTATACACGAAAAAGATTGAACAATTCATAATTATTTTGATATCTGTTATCAGTATTGCAATGTATATTCAAATTATATATATTCGCAGCAATTTAATTAACCCTAAATTCATTTTCAATCAATTAAATTAACAAAATGGTAAGCATTATCATTGAATTCGAAGTCAGCAGTTTTGTAGAATGGAAAAAAATATTTAACGCTAATGAAATAGAACGTAGTACATTCCAAATCACAACAGAAAACATCTATGTGTCGGTAGAAAATACAGACCATATGGTATGTATTCTTCAAGCACCCAGTATTGAACTATTTAAAAACTACTTTAACTCCATTACCGATCTTCACAAAGGTTTATTAAAAGACATCGTATTATCCCAAACCAAGGTTTCCTACTTTCAAAAGATAAATGCGCTATAAATTCACGAGAATAGGGTAATGAAAATGGAGTTGTAAATTACATGTTTTGCACTTCCCTGATTAGAGTTGACCGGTTTCTATTAATTTTTCATTGTTAAAAATAGTAATAATAGGTTTAGTATTTAGATTATTATTATACCATTTGTTTTCAAAATCTATAGGGCTTAATCTCCCTATGTTGTTATGAGGTCTTTTAGTATTATAATGTTTAACAGCTCTATCTACATCTCTTTTTAATTGTTCATACGTTTTAGGTTTCCAATGATCAATATATTCTTCTTTTATGGTTCTATTAATCCTTTCTGCATACGCATTGTCTTGTCCTGATAATGCCATACTTATTTCACAACCCCTTTCTTTTAGTAGATTAATATATTCATTATAAATATATTGACTTCCTCTATCAGAATGATGTATCATTGGTGCTTCATTGTTGTCTAATGCCATCTTCATTGCTTTTACATTTGCAGTAGCTCTCATGTGATTAGACAACTTATAACCAACTATTTTCTTAGTATATACATCAATAATAAATACCGAATAATAAAACCTCTCTCCTACATAGATATACGTTATATCTGATTGCCATATCATAGAAGGAGCATAGACAGACATTGACTTTATTAGGTTAGGGAAATATACTTTTACAGAAAAAGTGGTCCGCCTATAGTTTTTATGCCTTTTTATCCTAAACCCTAAATCCATAAATAAATCGATAAATCTATCTCGTCCTATGAATTTAGGATGCAAAGCATAATACATTTTTTCAACCCCACAACCTGGGTGTTCTCTCCTTAATTCTTCTGCTTCTACAACTAAACATTCAATCTTTCTTTCAAAAGCTAATTGTCTTTTGCAATATTGATTGACAGCTTGTTTGCTTATTCCAATTTCTTGGTATAGCTGATTTAAGGAAAAACTTATTTCTTTTTTGTTCTTAACGAACCACTCGATTGTGGGGTGTTGGAGTTTTTTTTTATGTCGATATTAAATTCGTCTTTAGCTATATCAATCATCTTTTCTAGATAATCAATTTTTATCTGCTTCTGACCAACAGCTTGCTCAAGTTCTTTTATCTTAAGTTCTAACTGCTTTAATTTATCAATAGTACTATCTTTCATCTCTACAACTCTAACTCCTTTTTCGTTAAAAGTAGAAAATTTATAAATCCATTTGTAGATTGAGGCATTACCTATTCCATAAAGACGTTCTAATTGGAGAACACTAAACTTTCCGCTTTCGTATAAATAAACGATTTCTTTTTTAAACTCTTCTGAATAAATTCGATTCTTCCTGATTTCTTTAAAATTTGCTTTCATATAAATTGACATTTGTGGTCAACCTATATCAGGGAAGTACATTTCCCATATAACGTACTTCGTAACTCGTATATCACCCCTAGTAAATACCTAGATATAGCATGGATATAGCATGGTTACTTGCTCAATACACCCTATTCTAGTGTTCTTCCATTTACTATACAGTCGTACTTCGCATATCGGTATATCGTATTTCGTCCCTCGTATATTGATAGATATAGCATGGATATAGCATGGTTACTTGCTCAATACACCCTATTCTAGTGTTCTTCCATTTACTATAAAGTCGTACTTCAAATATCGCATATCGTATATCGTACATAAAAAAAGCCCCCTGTTTTCCAGGGGGCTTTGTCTTTCTTATCGTTTCATTGCAAAGTGCGCTTTAAATTGTCGATACACC
>JAHEHJ010000168.1 GCA_024644655.1 Flavobacterium sp. | reverse complement strand
TTCGCTTTGATCTATATCAATTTCACTACCCGTTAATACTTTATCCTTGGCATTATACCCATAAACTCGATTATCTTTTGGATTAAGAATTAAAATCTCTTTAGGATTTATATCAAACATCTCTGGTAGTAGTTTGGACCAGATTTCCATAAACTCTTTATTTTTTTCGTTCGATTTTAATTGAAGAAATCTATTAAAATCATTTGTTGAATGATTGGCAATTTCATTTTTGCCGGAAGTACGATAAAGGATGTCTCCTCGATTAATTTTGTATTCTGGAAAATTGTTTTGAGGAATTAGTGTAGAAGTACTTTTTTCAATTAGAATATAGTAGAACTGCCTAGAACTTACTCTAAATTTTTGGAGATCAATTTTTACCCCCATTTTTAGAATTTTCTCAAATTTTTGATACAGTAAGTTTAAATCTATTGAGTTTAAAATTACTAAATTAGACTCATCTAAACCTGTATCAATGATAGCTGAGTTTTCTTCTTTGAAACCAAGTAATATTATTCCTCCTTCTCCATTAGAAAATGCAATAATATCTTTTGCAAAGTTTTTTAAAAAGGTAATTAATGGGTCACTATCTTGTTCAATATTAAGTTTGAGTTTATAATCTAGAGTGTCATTTTCTTTTGGAAAAGTTCCATTATCCTTTAAATCAGCTATTATAGACTCAACTCTTTCTTTTAGTAATTTAAGGGTCATTAGTATTTTATTTAATTATGGATCAATCTAATAAAATATAACTTTCACGCCAAGAATCACGCCAAGAATGTCGAACAAGTATGGACAAAGTCGGACATTTCAAATTATATAGTATTTAATTTCGACCAAATCAGTGTTTAAACCCTGTATGGTAACATATCATTATGACCCTTAAAAATCTGTTAATCATGGGGTCCCTGGTTCGAGCCCAGGAGAGGGAGCAAGCCGATCAGCAATGATCGGCTTTTTTGTTGTCTATCTGCGTGTTAGGTTTTGCACCCTTCTTGAGTTAATCCTTAAATTTGCTTATCAATTTATACAAATGAAAAACGTCGTAAAACTCGAATCTGCAGGTTTGTTTTGTTTATTTACTGGTGCATACTTTCACTTGTTCCCGAGTTCCTGGGGATTTTATCTTGCATTTTTTTTTGTGCCCGATGCATCTTTTGCTTTGTTTCTTATTACAAAGAAATTAGGGGCAATTGCATATAATATATTTCACCATCAAGGTGTTTTAGTCCTAATCTTTATAGTTGGTTACTTAATTCACAGTGATATGACTATGAAAATCGGTTTGATATTTTTGGCACATTCAACCTTTGATAGAGTGGCGGGATATGGATTAAAATATCTTGATAGTTTTGACCATACCCATTTAGGTTGGATTGGTAAAAGCAAACACTTGAATAATGAATAATTAATCAGGCATTCAATTTTTTACACCCTTTGATTATTAGTGGAGCAAACAGAAATGGTGAATTTTTTATTTATCATCCATATCTATTTAGTCTTTTCAGCCCAAGCAAGAATATTCTTGTCAAGCTCCATTCCGGGAGTATTTTGCCGGAATTAAATGCTAGGAGCGACTCTTTCAAATACTTGCTGAACCAAACCGTTCTCATAGCGTTTTGTCTGTGTGCATTGAAAGCACAGCTGATTTGTTAAAGGTCCAAAGAGCCGTATTCCTTCACCAATCAAAATGGGAATGGTGGTGATGGTCATTGTTTGAATTTTATCGGCCTGTAAGAATGATTGAATCACTTGTCCCCCATCAAGATACAATTGCTGAAATCCTTTGTCATGAATAAGGGCTTCGACTTCTGCTAATGTGCCCTGAACGAGTTCCGCTTTTCCAGTTAATGCTCCGGGAATCTTGTCCAGGGTTTGGCTCCAAATAAATACAGGTTTTGAATAAGGCCAATCCACGCCAAAAGACAAAAATGTTTCAAAGCTTTTTCTGCCCATTAACAGCGCATCCACTTTTTCCATGAATGCATAATAACCCATGTCGTCATTCTCCGGCATAGGAAAGGTGTCTAAAAAGCCTACACTGCCTTGGGCATCAGCAATATAACCATCGAGGCTCGTGGCAATAAAAACGTGGTGTTTTTTCATCTTGTATGTAAATTGAAACAGAATGGCTTAAGTAAAAATAGGAAAGATTCTGGGCAAAAATCGCCTTTTTTGTCGTATTTATGTGCGTTCTAAAACACAGATTATTTATCTTTAGTAAAACATTTATAACATCATGGCGAATCAAATCTTTATTAATCTTGCAGTAAAAGACCCCGGAAAATCGATGGCATTTTACACGGCTTTGGGCTTCAAGAATAATCCGCAATTCTCCGACGAAAGTGGCAAATGCATGGTTTGGTCGGACAATATTTTTCTGATGATTCTTTCGCATGAGAAGTTCACTAGTTTTACCAAAAAGCCGATTGCCGATACAAAATCATCCATTGCTGCCTTGCTTTCGTTATCTATGGATAGTATGGAAGAAGTCAATCAAGTCGTGGAAAGCGGCTTAAGTGCAGGCGGTATCGAACCCAATGAAATGCGCGATTATGGTTTTATGGTGCAACGCACGATTGAGGACTTCGATGGACATACCTGGGAGATATTTCACATGGATATGTCGAAGTTGCCGGCTTAGGCTTGTCAAAATAATATCACTTAATGAGAACTCAACTACAACTTACTATGAAAAAATTTGCCGGTATTATTTTCCTAATCTTGTTTGTATTTTCAGCTTCTGCAAAGGATAATATTCAGATCAGCTTCTCCAATGATTACAAAGATGTTTATCATCTTTCATTGATTATCTACACGCCGGATGGGAAAATTCAAACGCGCGTAAGCAACTTGGCCCCCAACGAACTAAAATCCTATTCGTTGCCTGCTAACACCGAGATTTACATTGCAGATAATAAGCAGGAGGCTTTTGCGATGAAGGGTAATGACATAAAAGCAACCGGAGTAAAACCATATATCGTAGTTAA
>JAHEHJ010000159.1 GCA_024644655.1 Flavobacterium sp. | reverse complement strand
GAATTTGATCGCGCCTCTTTTAGAGTAAAAGGAGATACGGTGGATATTAATCTACCTTATGTGGATTATGGTTATCGTATCACTTTTTTTGGAGACGAAATCGAAAGCATAGAAAGTATCGAAATAGAGTCGGGCAAAAGAATTGAGCGAATGGAGAATGCCGCAGTTTTTCCAGCTAACCTATACTTAGCGCCCAAAGAAATGCTGCAAGAAATTATTTATGAGGTTCAAGATGAAATGCGCGCACAGGTCGAATACTTTAAAAAAATTGGAAGACCTCTTGAGGCACAAAGAATTAAAGAGCGCGTGGAATACGATATTGAAATGATCAGAGAGTTGGGGTATTGCACGGGTATTGAAAATTATTCAAGATTTTTTGATAGAAGAAAACCAGGCACTAGACCATTCTGTTTATTGGACTATTTCCCAAAAGATTTTATTTGTGTGATTGACGAAAGCCATGTTACCATTCCTCAAATTTCTGGAATGTATGGTGGAGATAGAAGTAGAAAAATGAATTTAGTGGAGTTTGGGTTTAGACTACCAAGCGCAATGGATAACCGCCCCTTGAACTTTAATGAATTTGAAAACATTATTGGTCAATCAGTATTTGTAAGTGCCACCCCAGGAGAATATGAATTAGAAAAAACGGATGGTTTAATTATTGAACAAGTTGTAAGACCCACTGGCCTATTAGATCCGCCGATAGAAGTTAGACCTACAAAAAACCAAATTGACGATTTGTTGGACGAGATCTCTACACAGGTTCAAAAAGGAGGAAGGGTTTTAGTCACCACCCTGACTAAAAAAATGGCAGAAGAGATGGATCGATATTTAAAAAATATCCAAATAAAATCAAAGTATATACATAGCGACATTGATGCCCTAGAAAGAGTTGAAATATTGAGAGAGCTAAGATTGGGTGTAATCGATGTATTAGTGGGTGTTAACCTGTTAAGGGAGGGATTGGATTTACCAGAAGTTACGCTTGTGGCGGTCATAGATGCAGATAAAGAAGGTTTTTTAAGAAACGAAAAATCATTAACTCAAACCGCAGGTCGTGCTGCAAGAAATGCAGAAGGTTGTGTAATATTTTATGCCGACCAAATCACTAAGAGTATGCAACGCACAATGGATGAAACAGAAAGACGTAGGGCAAAACAAATTAAATACAATACAGAGCATAATATAACTCCAACAACCGTAGTAAAGAGTATAGAACAAGTAATGGCACAGACTTCTGTATTAGACATAAAGGGATTCGATTTAAACAATATGAATATTCGAACCACAGACGGTTTAAATATGGCCGCAGAAGATCATACCGAATATGGCACCATACCACAAATGGAAAAAGCAATTATGCAAACCAAAAAGCAGATGGAAAAAAGTGCAAAAGCACAAGATTTTATAGAAGCTGCAAAATTACGAGACGAAATGTTCCGCCTTGAAGCACAGCTGGAAAAAATGAAAGCGGCGAAATAACTATCTTTAAGGACAATTATACAATGAACGATTTATTCAACGCTATATACAACGGCTTAATTCAAACAACAGCTATTGAAGCTGTTGCCGTCATTATGGGTATAGTTTCTGTATGGTATAGTCGAAAAGAAAACGTTTTGGTTTATCCAACTGGCTTAATTAATACGACATTGTATATTTATTTAAGTTATAAAGGACACCTGCTAGGAGAAGCTAGTGTGAATTTATATTATACTGCGATGAGTATTTACGGCTGGTATTTATGGACAAGAAAAACCTCCGACAAAAAAAATCTTTTATTACAAATTACCAATAGCAGCAAAAAAGAATGGATACAACAACTATCTTTTTTCGCAACCATCTATTTAATTATTTATTTTTTATTAACCTATGCAAAGACCGCTTTCGCACCTGAAGCTATTCCTTGGGCAGATGCATTTGCAAGCGCTACTGCATATACAGGCATGTGGTTAATGGCGAAGAAAAAAGTGGAGAGCTGGATATGGTGGATATTAACCAATATTGCGTCCATACCATTGTATTTTATAAAAGGATATGCATTTACAAGCGTTCAGTTTATTGTGTTATTAATATTAGCTATAGCCGGATTAATAAGCTGGCATAAAAAAGCAAGTTCATTAAATACGAATCATGAAACAGCTTAAAAAAATAGTTGTTCTAGGACCCGAGTCAACGGGCAAATCAACACTATGTGATGCACTCTCTAAACACTATCAAACTATTTGGTGTGAAGAGTATGCCAGAGAATATTTATCAAAAAACGGTACCGAGTATACCTATGAAAATTTATTAACTATTGCAGAAGGTCAAATAGCCAACGAAGAGCTTGCAACCCAAAAAGCCATTCAAGAAAATATGTCACACTTAATAATTGATACAGATATGTATGTAATGAAAGTGTGGTGTGAATATGTATTTAATAATTGTCATCCATTTATATTAGATCAAATTAGCAAAAGACAATACGCCGCGTATTTACTTTGTGATATTGACCTACCATGGACTGCAGATGAAATGAGAGAGTATCCAGATGAGCAACCGAGAAAAGAACTATTTGCTTTGTATAAAGAATTATTAATGAATCAAAATACACCATGGGGTATTGTTTCGGGAATGGGAGAAGCAAGAATAAAAAACGCAATTGATTTAATAAACGAACTTACTAATAAATCTTAGTGTCTTAAAAGCGCTTGAATATCTTCATCGTCTTCTAAATTATTCATCTCTCTTAAAATTTGAGGGTATCTCCAAGCAACCCTTCTGCTCATAGGAACAGCGGTAAACTTTTTAGGATTTGGAAAACCTGCAACAATCATCGCAGCCTCGGCCCTGGTTAATTTTTTAGCTGACTTATGAAAAAAATGTTGTGCAGCGGCTTCTACTCCAAAACATCCAGGACCAGTTTCAATTACATTTAAATACACTTCTAAAATTCTTTTCTTTCCCCAAATCATTTCAATTAAAAAAGTAAAATAGAATTCAGGAATTTTACGAATATACTTATC
>JAHEHJ010000149.1 GCA_024644655.1 Flavobacterium sp. | reverse complement strand
GCCATTACTTCTCGTGATTTAGAAAAGCTACAAACTACTGCTAGTGAATTGGAAAAAGCCACCAATGGAATTTGTTTACCATTACAGTGTGATGTGCGGCATTATGATCAAGTAGAAGGCATGTTGGCAGAAGTCCTAAAACAATTTGGAAAAGTAGATATCTTATTAAATAATGCTGCTGGCAATTTTATTTCTCCAACGGAACGATTGTCTGCAAATGCATTTGACACTATAATAGACATTGTTTTAAAAGGAAGTAAAAACTGCACCTTAGCTTTTGGTAAACATTGGATCAATCTGAAACAAAGCAATTGTGTGGTATTGAACATAGTAACCACATATGCCTGGACAGGTTCTGGCTATGTAGTTCCAAGCGCTACTGCCAAAGCGGGTGTATTAGCCATGACCCGTAGTTTAGCTGTAGAGTGGGCTAAATATGGCATCCGTATGAATGCAATAGCCCCTGGTCCTTTTCCAACTAAAGGAGCTTGGGACCGATTATTACCTGGAGATTTGGCAGAGAAATTTGACATGGCTAAAAAAGTACCTTTAAAACGAGTGGGGAATCATCAAGAGCTTGCTAATCTAGCCGCTTATTTGGTATCTGATTTTTCAGCCTACATTAATGGAGAAGTAGTCACTATTGATGGTGGGGAATGGTTACAAGGAGCTGGGCAGTTTAATATCTTAGAAAAAATTCCTCAAGAAATGTGGGATATGCTTGAGACTATGATTAAAAACAAAGGAAACAAATAGGTCCTTACACCAACTGCCACTTCATTGTTTAGCTTAAAATTAGATTTTAATACTCTAAACAGAATGCCTGTTACTGAAAACTAAACCCTTAGAAACTTTACCAGAATGTTAACAACTAAGCCTTGACAAAGCGATAAATAATTGTATTTTTACGGCTTAAAATTTGAAAAAATAAATGGGTAAAATCATTGCTATTGCCAATCAAAAAGGTGGAGTGGGAAAAACAACAACCTCTGTGAATTTAGCGGCTTCGCTAGGTGTATTAGAGAAAAAAGTGTTGTTAATTGATGCCGATCCTCAAGCCAACGCAAGTTCTGGTTTGGGAATCGATGTGGAGAATGTTGAAATAGGTACGTATCAAATATTAGAGCACAGTAATATACCTGAAGAGGCCATAGTGTCTTGTTCGGCTCCGAATGTTTCGGTTATTCCGGCTCATATTGACTTGGTGGCTATTGAGATTGAATTGGTTGACAAAGAAAACCGAGAATACATGCTAAAGCAAGCGTTGGAAAGCATTAAAGACCAATACGATTACATATTAATTGATTGTGCCCCTTCATTAGGTTTATTAACCTTGAATGCCTTAACTGCTGCTGATAGTGTTGTAATTCCAATTCAATGTGAATACTTTGCCTTAGAAGGACTTGGTAAATTGTTAAACACTATAAAAAGTGTTCAAAAAATACACAATCCTAACTTAGATATTGAAGGACTTTTACTAACCATGTATGATTCACGTTTGCGTTTATCCAATCAAGTTGTAGAGGAAGTTCAAAAGCATTTTAATGATATGGTTTTTAAAACCATAATACAACGTAATGTTAAATTGAGTGAAGCTCCTAGTTTTGGAGAAAGTATCATTAACTTTGACGCCACAAGTAAAGGAGCCACTAATTATTTAAGTTTGGCACAAGAAATTATCAAGAAAAACAGTTAATACCCTATGGCAAAAGCTATAAAAAAACAGGCATTAGGAAGAGGATTATCGGCATTATTGAAGGATCCTGAAAACGATATTAAATCTGTTAGTGACAAAAATGCTGACAAAGTGGTGGGTAACATCATTGAGTTGGACATCGATGCTATTGAAATCAATCCGTTCCAACCTAGAACTAATTTCAATGAAGAGTCGTTACAAGAGTTAGCTTCATCGATTAAAGAATTGGGGTTGATTCAACCCATTACAGTTCGAAAATTAGAATTCAACAAATATCAATTGATTTCTGGAGAGCGTCGTTTACGCGCGTGTCGAATAGTAGGATTAACAACAGTACCTGCTTATATTCGTATAGCTAATGACAATGAGTCCTTAGTTATGGCTTTGGTTGAAAACATTCAACGCCATGATTTAGACCCTATAGAGATTGCGTTATCCTACCAACGATTGATAGATGAAATTCAGTTGACACAAGAACAAATGAGTGATCGAGTTGGGAAAAAGCGTTCAACTATAGCAAATTATTTGCGTCTATTAAAATTAGACCCGATCATCCAAACAGGAATTCGTGATGGATTCATCAGTATGGGACATGGTCGTGCGATTATCAATATAGAAGATCAAGATGTTCAAACCGATATTTATCAAAAGATTGTTAGTCAAAACCTATCTGTTCGAGAAACAGAAGCTTTGGTAAAAAACTATCAAGAAAGTATAAAACCAGCTCCAGCGAAAGCCAAAAAAGGAACATCTTTTGCGGTAGCTGATGAGCAAAAGAAGGCATTTGTTAATTTCTTTGGTTCTAAAATTGATGTAAAAGTAGCCTCTAATGGAAAAGGAAAGATTACCATACCGTTTCATTCTGAAGAGGACTTTAATCGTATTATTAAATTAATCAAAGGGTAGTGAGGCTGTACCTATACATAGCACTTTTTACATTTCTTTTTGGAAATCAGTTTTCGTATTCCCAACAAATCAGCAATGGATTAGTGGCAAAAGAAGGTATTCAAAAAGAACAAATTAATCCACTTGCCCCTTCTAAAGCAGCCTTTTATTCTGCTATAGTACCTGGATTAGGACAAGCTTACAACAAAAAATACTGGAAAATCCCATTGGTTTATGGAGCCATGGGAACTAGTTTGTATTTTTACATTACTAATAATAAAAAATACCATAGTTATCGGGATGCCTACAAAAGACGATTGGAAGGCTATACTGATGACCCCTATCAATATCTAGATGATTCTCGTTTAATTCAAGCCCAGCGTTTTTACCAACGCAATAGAGATTTATCGATGTTGGTTACTATAGGTTTCTATGTCTTAAACATAGTTGATGCCAATGTAGATGC
>JAHEHJ010000111.1 GCA_024644655.1 Flavobacterium sp. | reverse complement strand
ACCTAAGAAAATATCAAAACGATTTTCTTTCTTTTTGAATTTTCATTTGTGCATTTCAATTCTTGGAATAAATGTCACTTATCATTTTGTTGATTGCACCAAAATGATCGCTTAAATTTTCCGATTCTGACAAAAATCATCAATCTCCCCAAAACCGCCTCAAACCCTTGCAAATAGGCAGTTTTCTAAAATCATATCTAGGTTGGCAAATGGCAAGGTATATATATATATCCTTGCCAATTGCCAAGTGGGTGATTTTACCATTTTGGTGAATAACAAGTAATTTTCATTTTGACCTCATTTGACAAATGACTTTCGTTATTATTATAATTTTTTAACCAAACGTACAAGTCATGAAAGAATTATTAAACAATGCATTGGCGCAATTGAAGATTGCCCGTATTACAGTTAATCATCGTTCCTTTAGAAAACAGATCTCTCTATTTGAAATTGATGATTCCCAGGAGGTTGAATTTAACGGCTTAAAATCTACCGTAACCTATCACGAACACCTTTACACCTTCTACCTACCCTGCAAAAGGCTCGTGGATGAAATGATGAACAACTCGCTCAATCAAGCTGATTCAATTAAAAGGGAATTTGATTTGTTCTGCTTTGAAATTCGGGAATTTCGGCAACGGTACTTTCCCAAAGACTATGTTGATGTTTTGCTTCATCGTGTAGAGCTCCATAAATCCACTTCCAGGGAGCTCGTGAACAGTGAAGCAATAAAAAAAAATTCTTGACTATTTTACTGTTCAGTATCAAATGCTGGATCTATTAGAGCAATTGTACTTGCACCGCATCGCTCACTTGAATAAATACGCCCTACGGCAAAGTAATCTTCAAAGCAATCAAGATTTATCCATTCCAACAAAACAAGAAATATCGGCCTATATGTCTGGTCAACTATCCTTATTCCCAAAAGGTAGCGGCATGACACTCATTCAATGGCAAAGGGATAAAGTAGCGTTTATAGAGCTTTTTGTGTCGGTTTATGAGAGCAACTCAGTTAAGGCAATTGATCGGCCTAAAATCACCAAAAAAGAGTTTTTCGGGATCCTAATGTGGTTTTTCAATATTCAGATTGGAAACATCGATTCTACCCTGCAAGCCGCGAAAAATAGAAAAATTGAGCAAAAGCCCTATTTGAAAGAGCTCATGGAAGTATTCGACAATTATTGCGCCAGGGGTCTTTAAAAAAATCATTGTAGTACAATTGTAGTACAATAAGCAAGCTGGAAAGTGTTGGTAGCATTGCAGCCTAATTAATTAATAGGCAGCTTATGTGGGAAAACAAAACCAATAGTACAGAAACACTTAGCATTAAATTGCTAGAAGAAAGGCTTGTGAAAGTTGAGCGGATCCTGAGCCAACTTGCTGAAGAAGTAAAAGAACCTAAGAAGGAAATGAAATACCTGGATGTTGCCAGTGCAGCAAAAATCCTGGGACTTTCTAGAGCACAAATGTACATTCTCATGAGAGATGGCAAACTGCCATACACTCATGTGGGACGACAACGGCGACTGATTTTATCAGACCTGGTCAACTATGTGAAAAAAGGCTATCAGCCTGCTAGAAAATCTATCATTTAACCTTCTTAATACTTTTATATGTCACTCAATAAAGATTCAATTCTTCAAGCAACCAACAACGGATTAAGCATTTTTAAGCACTTCCTGGGAAGCAAATTTTCAAAGGTTGGGAAATCCTTTAAAAGCCCATTCTATGAGGATTCTAAAGCATCATGCTATTTGTATTTTGATAAGAAATCGTCTATCTATAAGTTCAAAGACTTCGGGGATGCCGAATACAGTGGCGATTGCTTTTTCTTTGTCAGTAAAATTTTTGGACTAACCTGCGATGACCGTCAAGACTTCATTAAAATTCTTGAAATCATCGACAATGAATTAGGCCTTTGCCTGGAGGATACAGACCAAAAAGTAAACCGAATAGTACGCGATAACAAAGGTGAAGTTCAAAGGGCCTCATCCCTACCTTCCATTCACGATGGATTTGAAACAGCGAAAACCAAATTGCCGATTCAAACCAGGGAATTCAATGAAAGTGAAATAAGGTTTTGGGCGCAATACGGTATCACCAAAGAAATTTTAGATCGGTTTAATGTATCGGCCATTGAACGCTTTATTGGTATTGGAAAAGACGGCAGCGAATATGCACTAGGCAGCACCATTGAGCAACCCATGTTTGGTTATAACGGAAGACGGTACACGAAACTTTATCGACCGTTTTCAAACTTGCGTTTTTTGTACACAGGTGAAGTAACCGAAAGTTATGTATTTGGATTTGACCAATTACCCATTCGCGGCGATGTTCTTTTTATTACTGGTGGAGAGAAAGACGTGTTAAGTTTGGTATCTCATGGCTTTCATGCCATTTGTTTCAACAGTGAAACTGCGCACATTCCAAAGAATTTAATCAGAGGCCTGGGTTATAGATTCAAACACATCACCTTGCTGTACGATGTTGATGAAACTGGAAAAGCTTCTATGGTGAAGCTTACCAAAGATCTAAAGGAGTACCAACTTAAAAGTTTATACCTACCGTTATCAGGTGAAAAAACGGAGAAAGACATTTCAGATTTCTTTCGCTTGAAACATTCGGCGGATGATTTAATGATGCTGTTTCGGGAGATGCTCGATCACTTGTACGAGGATACCATAGCGGTAATGAAAAGTTGTGAAATTGATTTTGAGAATCCGCCAAAAGCACCTGAACCACTGATTACAATTAACGATGTAACCATTGGTACACCTGGAAACATTGTATGTGTTGCTGGATCCGAAGGTAGCGGTAAAACAAACTATTTAGGTGGAATTTTATCGGGAGCAATTAAACCAGGTGAGATAGAAATTGACACGCTGGGAACCACGATCAAAGAAAATATTGAACAGCGAGCAGTTTTGCTCTACGATACCGAGCAATCCGAATTCCAGTTGTACAAAAACTTGACTTACATCATTCGAAGGTCTTCACAAGAAAAGCCACCTTCTTGGTTCAAGGCATTTTGCTTGGTAGGTATTTCAAGAAGTGAGCGCATGAATTTAATCCTGGAATCGATGGATCGTTTCTTTTACGAGCATGGAGGTATTCACATGGTGGTCATTGATGGTATCGCTGACTTACTTGGAGCTGTTAACGATGAAGAAAGCTCGGTAAAGCTGGTTGAGGAACTATTTCGAATGGCAGCCATTTACAATACCGTTATCATTTGTGTATTGCATCTTGCACCATCGGGTATGAAACTTCGTGGACACCTGGGATCCGAAGTTCAGCGTAAGGCAGCAGGTATCTTATTGATTGAAAAAGACGATAACAACAATTGCAGCGTGGTAAAAGCATTAAAAGTTCGGGATGGCTCCCCATTGGATGTACCAATGATGCAATTTGGCTGGAGTAAAACGGAAGGCCGCCATGTTTACATGGGCGAAAAGAGCAAGGAGGATTCTGAAATAAGAAAAACCAGTGAGCTCAAAGATGTAGCAACCGAAATTTTCAAGAACCGCGTGTACATCAGTAACCAAAACTTAATCAAAGCCATTATGGAAAGCATGGATGTAAAAGATAGAACAGCCAGATCGTATATAAAATTCATGAAGGATAATGAAATCATTGAGAAAAACCCCTCAAATGCGCTTGAATACTGCCTAATTACCTTGCCTTTCTAACGAAATTCGGAGTTTTTACTACGAAATTACCAGTTTTAGCCCCCCTTTTCTGGTAAAAGTCCTGCGGATTTCCGTGGGACTTTCTTTTTTACCACGTGGTTCCGCAGTATTACTCATTTTGACCTTAAATGGCAAGATATTTTTTGTAATAGCACAGCAAATACCTAGTTAATTACTATATTCGCCAATATTTGTCAAGACAATATTTATATAATGGCAGCACAGTTTGGAGAACGAATTAGAGAATTAAGAACGAAGCAAAATATGTTGCTGCGGCAGCTTGCTTCTCAATTAGATGTGGACACCTCTATAATTAGCAAGATAGAACGAGGAGATAGGCAATTAAAAAAAGAGCAAATCCCACTATTAGCCCAAATACTCAAGGCTGATATTGAAGAAATGCAAACTCTTTGGCTTGCAGATCAATTGTATAATATGGTTCAAGGCGAGCCGATGGCTGACGAAGCATTGAAATCAGTAACTAAAAAAATAAAAAAAGGAAATCTCTAAAATATGCAGAATTTACTAAACGAACTTAAAGATCTTTTACAGCAAGACGATAGACTTGTTGTTGATGGCAAGTTACTAAAAAATAAAATTATAGAATTGGCTTTGCAGCTTGATCCTTCCTTATTAAAAATGCTTTTAAAAGATGCTAGTATTAACAAGCACTTTTTTCAAGAAGTGGATAATGTTATGGTCTTTGACAAAGTCAAATTCCAAAAATTTGTAAGCAATAAAGAATTTCTCCCAGATAGTTACACATCTTTTAAAAACAAAATCGGTTTAACAATTGAAGATGATTACTTATCTGAAAGTAAAGTTGTAGAATTATCATGGGCTTATAAAGATTGTGTTTTAGAAGGTGGTCAATCAAAGGACGATGCAAAAAGAGATGAAATATTTTGGAATGAAACACTTGCACCTGATGAAATAGATAGATTGTTTTCTCCAAAGGTTTTAATAGATTGTAAAAGGTTTAATTCAAAAGGTGAAGAACCAATTGTTGACCCTTCAAATATTGATTTCAAAAACGAAAATCTTATTCTTAAAGGAAATAATCTATTAGCACTTCATTCAATAAGCAAAAGATATATAGGCAATGTTAAACTAATATACATAGACCCGCCATATAATACAGGCAATGACAGTTTTAAGTACAATGACAGATTTAATCATTCTACTTGGCTAACTTTTATGAAAAACAGACTTGACATTGCGCAAAAACTTTTATCAGAAGATGGAAGTATTTGGGTAAGTCTTGATGATAGTGAAGTCCACTATTGTAAAGTATTAATGGATGAAATATTTGGTAGAGAAAATTTCATAAGCACAATTATTTGGAATAGCAAATACACTGTTTCAAATGATGCAAAATATGTTTCATATCAGCATGAGAATATTCTTTTTTATGCGAAGAATAAAGAAAGATTTGACATTGGTCTATTAGATAGAACTGAAGATCATAATGCTTCTTACAGAAACCCAGACAACGACCCTAAAGGAGTTTGGAAATCAACACCAATTCATGCTAAAAGTGGAAAAGAAGAAAATAACTACACAATTGATTTTCCAAACGGTGCTAAATGGACACCCCCGAAAGGACGTTACCCAAGATATGCAAAACAACGCCTTATGGAAATTTACCATGAGGGTGGATTGTATTTCAATAAGAATGGTGGTATCGATAAAAAGACTTATCTATCTGAAGTTAAACAAGGGGTGACAGTGGGTAGTGTTTGGGGTTACAATGAAGTTGGTCATACGCATGCAAATAATGAAGAATTAGCTGAAATGATTGGTAAGGGAGCCTTTAATAACCCTAAGGGTACTAAACTATTAAAAAAGATAATTAAAGTAGGCAATGTAGCCAGTAAGGAAATAGTTTTAGACTTTCATTTAGGTAGCGGTACTACTGCGCAAGCTGTGCTAGATTATAATATAGAGAATGATACTGATATCAAATTCATTGGGATTGAGCAAATGGATTATGTAGAAAGTGTCACACGAGAAAGAATGCAAAAGGCAATGGAAAAGAATGGCACAGGTAGCTACGTTTATATGGAGCTTAGTAAGGTTAATGAGCTTTATATCAAAGATATTTTAAAGGCAACTACTGAAGCTGAACTAAAGTTGATTTGGGATATAATCAAGGACAAATCTTTTGTTAGTTACCGTGTCGATTTAAAAGAAATTACACCTGAACATTCAGGTTTTAGTAATTTAAATATTGAAAATCAAAAAAGGTTTCTGTTAGAAATATTAGACAAAAATATGATGTATTTGCCCTTATCTGAAATAACCGATTTGGATTATGCTATTAGCGAAAATGACAAAATTATTAATAAAAGGTTTTACAACTAGTGGATTATGGTAAAAAAAATAGCTGTACCAGAAACACTAATTATATCTATCAGGGAATATTTGAAAGATCATAATCTTGGTAATCGTGGGATAGAAGATGGTAGCCCAAGAAAACAAGAAGTTGGTTTAATTGGAGAACTTATAGTTCATCATTATTTGCACAACAAATATCTCAATCTTTCTGAAAAACTTGATGGTTTTGACGGTGGTTATGATATATTATTTAAGGACAAAAAAATTGACGTAAAAACTATGGAAAGGAAATCTTACGTCCGTCCAAATTTTGTAAATAATTTTTACATAATGCAAGAGGGTCATGATGCCGAAATTATAGTTTTCTGTAGTTATCATAATTTGGACAATATCATTGAAATATGTGGATGGTTACCAAAATCCGAATTGCAAACAAGAGGCATATTTTATGCCGCAGGCACTAAACGTAACAGAACTGATGGTAGTTCATTTACATTCAGACAAGATAATTATGAAGTTGAGGTTAAAGACTTAGATGATATTGACAGCCTAAAGAAATTATAATGAATGACAGATATTCCACATTATTCAAACCCAATAAATAAAATAAATCTGCAATGCTGACAAGACCTTTCTTAGCAAAATGTGGGGACAGAAGTTCAATGCCAAAGTCCCATCCTTCAAGCGGTTCTCCAGAGGAGTGGCTTTCTGATGAAATGCTTGCACCCCATAAATTGACTGGTATAACATTCGATTTTTTTGTAAATTGGAATGAAACACCAAATTCAATAACTCCTATAATTTGGATAAAAAGATTACTTCTACCTGAATTTAGTTATCAGCAAGTATTAGAAAATTTGGAAAATATTTTAATAGAAGAATTTGGCTTAAATCAGTTAAAAATGTTAAAGTCCTTTGGTGTTAATCAAGCCTTTAGTATTCAATTTATTATATTCAACGATAATTTAAACTGGTCCAATTCAACGAGTGAAATACTAGTAGTTGATTTGCTCTGCAATAATGATGATAATCTTTCTTTTATTCCTTCTGTTGTTTCAATTGATAATTTCAAAATTTCAATTCGTGAAAATTCAGGTGGTGCAATTCAAATTGGTTCAAAGGGTTTAATTTACGGTACTTCTAATTTAGAATGTCATTTATCAGGCACGAATAGTTTATACCCTGGTGACGTGGATTTGATTATTCTTGATAATGAAAGCAAGCCTTTGTGTATTCTTGAGTTTAAAAAACATACTCTAAATACCTCTATATCATTACAGCAGATTTCCAATTACTATCCACACCCTGATGGTCGAAAATATAATCGGTTAGCAATTCTAAAGGACTACCTAAGTGAAAATTCTCTAGATATTCCCTTTTTTATTGTCTATTATCCTACCAACTCGGTATTCACACATGGTAGGTTGGAGTTACTCAAAGGTTTAGTTGGGAGTCTGTCAACTAAAGCAGCTAGTAACTTTCTTTTGCCTACCGATAATTCAACTTTGGAATACAATAAGATTATTGAAAAGCTAATAAAAGCAATAGCATATCATAATTCACAAGTATAAATATGAAAGTAACTTTAAATGAAACATTGGATGCGGCTTTAAAATTTGGAGGACCCGAATTTTATAAAAGTCGTGTTCCTTCTTATATCTACACTAATTTAAGAAACGGTTTTGGTCAAAGACCTTATCAGCAAGAGGCGTTTGGTAGGTTTGTATTTTATATGAATGAATACCATGAACGACCGAAGGGAGTTCCTACACAATTGCTATATCATATGGCAACAGGTAGCGGCAAAACCCTAATTATGGCTGGGCTTATAATTCACTTGTATGAAAAAGGTTATCGAAATTTTTTATTCTTTGTTAATAGTTCTAACATCATTGATAAGACAAGAGATAATTTTTTTAATACACGATCATCAAAATACCTTTTTTCGGATACTATTGCTATCAGTGATAAACTAATCAGAATTAAAGAGGTAGATAATTTTCAGGCAGCAAATCAAGAGGACATAAACATTGTATTTTCAACAATTCAAGGTTTGCATTCTAGACTAAACACACCTAGAGAAAACAGTTTGACCTATGATGATTTTGAAGATAAAAAAATAGTTCTCATTTCTGATGAAGCACACCATATCAATGCTGAAACAAAAAAGGGGAATAATATAGGTACAGAGGAAAAGGAAGAAATAATCAGTTGGGAAGGTACTGTAAATAGAATTTTTAATGCAAACAATGATAATATTTTATTAGAATTTACAGCAACAGCAGATTTATCACTACCAGAAATTGAAGCAAAATATTTAGATAAACTAATTTACGATTACCCTTTAAAACAGTTCCGTAGGGATGGATATTCAAAAGAAGTAAAAGTTCTGCAAGCAGACCTTTCACCCTTTGATAGGGCATTACAAGGTGTGCTGTTAAGCCAGTACAGGAGAAAAGTATTTGAGAAATACAAGAAGTTAATTAAGCCAGTTATACTCTTTAAATCAAAGACAATAAAAGAAAGTCAATCATTCTTTGATGAATTTGCAACAGGCGTCAAAAATTTAAAGGTTTCAGATTTACAAAAAATTAAAAATGCCAAGCCAGATGAAGCAATTGAGAAAGTGTTTCAGTATTTAGAATCAAACAATATTAGTTTTGAAAATTTGATAACTGAATTAAAAGAAGATTTTTCAGAGGAGAAATTAATTTCAGTTAATAGCAAGGATGAAAGCGAACAAAAGCAGTTAGCGGTAAATTCTTTGGAGGATGAAGAAAATGAGTATCGGGCTGTGTTTGCAGTAGATAAATTAAATGAAGGTTGGGATGTATTAAACTTGTTTGATATTGTTCGCCTTTATGACACAAGGGATGCGAGCAAAGGAAAGCCAGGGAAAACAACAATGGCTGAAGCACAGCTTATTGGTAGAGGTGCAAGATATTGTCCTTTTCAAATAACAGATGATCAACCTTTTTATGGTAGAAAGTTTGATGACGACATTAGCAATGAATTAAGGGTTTGTGAGGAATTATTTTATCATAGTGCATACAATCCAAGATACATTCAAGAGCTAAATACAGCACTGGAGGAAATCGGAATTAAAGCAAAGCAAACTATTGAAAGACCAATACGATTAAAGAATGATTTCAAAGAGACTAAATTCTTTAAAGCAGGGTTTCTTTTCTTAAATGAGCAACAGAAATACAATCGAGAAGATATTTTTAGTCTTAAATCTACTTTAATAGAACAAAGCCACAAGGTAACTTTGAAAACAGGTTATACTAAATCCAGTATTGCTTTCAGCAACACTCAAACTGCAGCAGTTGAAAGACAGGAAAGAGAATTTAGGTTGTCTGACTTCGGGGAACAGGTCATACGTAAGGCGATAAATAAATTGGAGTTTTACCAATTCTCAAACTTGAAAAGAATATTACCAAATCTCAATTCAGTTTCCGAGTTTATAACATCAAATGATTACTTAGGGAAAATTAAGTTAGATGTTTCAGGGCTTCCTGAACAAATTAAGAACCTTACTTCTAAAGAGAAGTTAGATGCCAGTGTAAAAGTCTTAGAAGATATTTCAACTGTTTTAGCTTCTGACAAAATAGAATTTAAAGGAAGTAAGGAATTTAAGCCTTACTTAATTAAAGATAAAATCAAAGATAAAGTTTTGAATTTTACACTTAATGAAAGCGAAGATAAAGAATTTGGAAAGTCTATGAATAATCCAATTGAAACTCGGTATCACTTGGATTTAGGAAGAAAGAATTGGTTTGTTTTTGATGACTGTTTTGGCACTTCAGAAGAAAAGCTCTTAATTAAATATATTGATAAGGTATATGAAAAATTAAATGAAAAGTTTGATGAAATTTATCTAGTTAGAAATGAACGTCATTTTAAAATATATAATTTTGATGACGGACGAGCACTAGAACCAGACTTCGTGCTTTTCTTATCAAATTCAAAGGAAGAGCCTTCTGTTTATTATCAAGTTTTCATAGAACCAAAAGGACAGCACCTATTGGTTCAAGATAAATGGAAAGAGGACTTTCTCAAGAAACTGAAAGATGAAAACAGAATTGAACAATTATGGAAAAATCGTGAATACACAATTTGGGGTATGCCATTTTACAACGAGGTTCAGAGAATTTCAGAATTTAGCTTAGAAGTAGAGACTTTACTAAATGGATTGAATTTATAATTCTTTTGAAAAACAAAAATGTCATGGAAGATTTTCTTTTTGTAGAAAGAGAAATAGATAAAATGGAAACATAAAGTATAAAAATGGCATTATAATTAAACAAATTTATAACAGGCATGAATCAACAGTTAAAAAATAAAATTGAAGCTACTGACACCAGTATTAACAAACTTTTGAAGGAGCAAAAATTCACTATTGATTATTTCCAACGTGAATATCGCTGGCAAGAAAAACATATAAAACTTTTAGTTGAGGATTTAACCACTACTTTTTTAAAGTCTTACAATGTTGAACACAAACGACCCGAGGTAGCAAACTACAAAAGCTATTATTTAGGCCCTGTGGTATTTAGCATAAGTCCCGAAACAGGTAAAAAATCTATAATTGATGGACAACAACGAATTACTTCAATTACTTTGCTTTTAATCTATCTCAATCACTTACAGAAAAATAGAGAAAAACAGGTAAAAATACATGAGCTAATCTTCTCGGAATACTTTGATGAAAAGTCTTTCAATATGTCAGAGGAAATGCGTGAGCCTTGCCTAAAAGCCTTGTTTGAAACTGGCGAATACATTGTACGAGAAGATGATGATGAAACCATTAAAAACATGGTTGCGAGGTATGATGACATTAATGAATGTTTTCCCGAAGAACTTACGCAAGATGCACTGCCATTTTTTATAGATTGGTTTAAAGAGAATGTAGTAATTGTTGAGATAACCGCTTATTCTGACGATAATGCCTATTTGATTTTTGAAACAATGAATGACCGTGGTTTAAATCTTACTCCAACTGAAATGTTGAAGGGTTATGTACTATCACGAATAACCGATAAAAAACAACGAAACGAAATAAACGCAATTTGGAAAGAGGAAATTCAAAACCTGCATGCCTTTGACGAAAATGCAGATCAGGTATTTTTTCAAGCATGGTTCAGATCAAAATATGCTGTTACCATTCGGCCAGGTAAAGCCGATTCGGAAGACAAAGATTTCGAACTAATTGGTTCCCGCTTTCACAATTGGTTTAAGGATAGTCACAAAACATTATTCAAGCTAAAAACCTCAGATGATTTTTACACCTTTTTTAAAAATCAATTTCCTTTTTATGTAAAGTGGTTTATCAAAATTTGGAATGCTGAAAATTCATTCAATACAAGCATGCCGCATACCAACTATATTACACATTGGGGTATTGCAGAATCTTTGCAAAATCCGTTATTATTAGCATCTATCAAGTATGAAGACGAACAAAGTACTATTGAGCAAAAAGTAGATTTTGTTTCACGCTATATTGAAACATTTACGGTTCGCAGGTCAGTTAATTACAGAAAGTTTGGTGCATCATCGATTAAATACACAATGTTTAATGTGATAAAATTGATTAGAGACAATGACATTGTTACCCTGGGAACAAACTTAACCAATGAAGTAGAAAGAATACCTGAAACTTGGTCAGGTGTTTCTGATTTTGGCTTACATCAAATGAATGGCAAATTTGTAAAACATCTACTTTCACGCATTACCAGTCATCTAGATAATCTTGTTGGCAAAGACACCAATTATTCCACTTATCATCATCCCAATGGCAAACAGTTTGAAATAGAACATATTTGGGCAAATAAATTTGAACAGCATCGCGATGAGTTCGACCAATTAACCGACTTTCAAAGATGGAGAAATTCAATAGGAGCATTGATCTTATTACCACAAGGCACTAATCAGTCGTTTAGCAGCGATAGGTATGAGGACAAAATAGAGCATTATTTAAAAGAAAATACTTATGCTCAAACTTTGCATCCAACATATTATACCAAGAATCCTAACTTTTTAAAATCTGAACAAATACAGAATTTAGAATTTAAGGCACATACTGATTTCAAGAAAACTGATATCTCCGAAAGGCAAGAACTCATTCAACGTATATGTGAAACCATTTGGTCGGTTGATTATTTTAATAAACAGAATTGATAAATGAAATTCGGATTCCGCATACCGTCAACCACCAAACGAATTGCTGCGCGCACTTCGGTAAAACGCATTATTCGCCATAACCTAGGATTCAAAGCACCAAGAGGTATGGGCTGGATAACTGATCCTAAGAAAGCCTTATACAACAAAGTGTATAACAAAACCAGTAAAGGCTGCTTGGTAAGTGTTTTATTTTTGTTAAGCATGCCATTTGCTTTGGCTTATGGTGTATGGAAAATTTTTATCGCATGAAGCTGCGCCACTTTGTAATAGTTTTCAATCTCCTTCTGCTCACAGCTTGCGGCAATAGTAGTGATTCAAGCTCGGGTAGAAAGCCCGTTTATGTAAAGCCAAGTATTGATTATAAAGGAAAATTCAGAAAAGGACACGTGCGTATGCCCGTGAGCACAAAAAAGAACGCAATTAAAAGTCAGAATCGTTCCAGGTATTATTACCAAACCAGGGGAAAATACAGACGTAAAAAGAATTAAGTATTTTTCTTTACCACCCTTTGAATAAATCGTATAAATTCTTTTGAACCTACCACTTGCACTTCTTCTAAAAAGCCCAACACAAATCGCCCTGGCGCTTGAAAGCTCTGAACATTTGCCTTGAAATAGTACTTTCCCTTTTCGGGAATTGGTTTAATAAATGCCGCACTCATAGGGTATTCTTCTTTTAGCACCAGGTAAGCTCTCATGGTCATTTGCAATTCTATTTCTTTGTTCATGCTTTTGCCTTGGAATCCAAAAATATCAGGCTTGTAAAATTCGTGTTGCTTTTCATGCTTCATTGGAGTATCCTGCACTTCTACCCCAGTCATTCGTTCAATATTGAAATACTTGTTGAGTCTTGTTTTGATTTCAAATGCAGAAACCGAATCGTAATTATCGGTAAAGCAAGTCGGTTCAACCAAGCGATCCGTTACACTCTGACTGTTCGCAGAACTATATCCTTTGATCAAAAGTTGTTTCCCCTCTATGATTGCTACTGAAATCTGCTCCACAATTTTCGCGAGGTGTGCTTTGAATAAGCTATTAGCACCTATTTCAATTTCGCTGGATTGCTGCACCTTTTGTAGTACACTCTGCGCTAATTGATTTTCCTTTCCTGACGACAGGAGTAACATCTTTAAGAACTCGGCTTCCTGGGGTGTAAACGGAATAATGTCTATATCGGCCGTTGATGCAATGAAAATTTTATTATTACTGTCTCTCTCAATGGTAAAGCCAAGGTCTTTCAGTAAATCCATGTAACGATATACAGTTCTTTCAGAAGTATCCAAAAATGCTTCGATGCTTCGAACTGATTTAGCAGGACGTGCTTTCAGATAATTGATTAACTGAAAAAGCCTGTAAATTCTATTCTGATTAAACATGTTGACAAATATTTTGACAAATAAAGTCAAATGACTCAAGCTATCCAAACGATTGACCTTATTTGGCAAAATCATTGTGTTAATTTGTCCAAATCTTAAAAACAACGAAAATGAAATTTAATTTAATGGTAGCTTTTCTTTTCTCAATTACTGCAACAGCAGTTTTTGGTCAAGAAATCAAGTTTGTCGATCTGGCCACAGCAGAGCGTGGAGAATACACTTCTTATCTTGGAAGTGACGGTGCAGTTTACAAAGTAGGTGACCGAGTTAAAATTGGAGTGCCATCATCCAATAAAACCTTTGCTTTTATTACTGAGGGTGATGGATTGTTATTGCCTATCACTAACTTACTAGCTTCGTCAAGTGGCACTGAAACGGAAATCAAACGAATCTTTGTCGTTGGCAACAAGCGTTCAGGTTATTCCGTATCATTCAGAACTAAAGGAATTACAGGATTATCCAATTATACCATCCAATTTGAAAATGCCTTATCGACAGGTGAAGTGAAAGGATTTGGATTGTCAAGTGATGATGCTTTGGCGCAATTAAAAAAGGCCAAGGATAAACTTGACCTAGGTTTAATTACGCAAGAAGAATATGACAAGCTTAAAGCTGAACTTACCAAATACATTAAATAATTAAAACTCCATACTTCCGCCAGCATTAAACCTGCCTGTGGAAGTTGCTTTTCCCTTTTCTACTTGTATAATTACATCAACTTCATGGGCGTGTTCATTCACGCCTTTGAATTTTCCTTCCTTTGTGGTGTGATAAATGAAAATGAATGAGACCTCTGGATGCATTTTTCGTAAGCTATCAATGTCGTTCACATCCATTCCTGCCTTGGAAACGCTGTCAATGAAAACGAAATGAAAATCATTCAGGTTTTCAGGAACGCGATCAGTAATGTATAGATTTGAGTGATGTGCCTTTAGGCGTTCAATCTTTTCTTTCAAGGTATAGCCAAATCCTTCCTCAATGGCACAATACAAAACTTTACCATGATTTTCAGCCAGGTAGTTTGCAAAGTCCAAACACATGGTTGATTTACCAGACTTTGGTAATCCGTAGACCATGGCTGTAAATCCCACGCTTGGATCACCAATGAGTTCCTTGTATCGGCCTTGCAGTCCTATTGTTTGAAAATCCATGGCAAGTAATTCACCCGAACTCACAATCATTCCACTCTCATCATCGAAACCGTTGAGGCTTTTTTTTTGAAACAAGTTTTCTCCTAAAATGCCCATTAATCCATTAAGCTGTGCCTTGTTGATGTTTAACATCGCAGAATCACCGTCATTGTAGTTTTTAAGCGTTTGGTAGGCTTCATTTAACTTATCGGCATACTTGTCCGATTTAGTGATTTTTCCT
>JAHEHJ010000109.1:6004-14997 GCA_024644655.1 Flavobacterium sp. | reverse complement strand
CACGATGATTGGCGAAATGTGATGAATAGTGAAATGAGAAGGGAGTTGGCATTTCATCCAGATATTAAGTTTGAAATCATTGAATCGTATAGTGACACTAAAAAGCAATTAGAACAGATTAAGGAAATTGATAAGCAAAAAATTGACTTATTAATTATTTCTCCCAACGAATCCAAGTCCTTTTCCACTGCTATCGATGAAATATATAAGTCGGGGATTCCCGTAATTTATGTTGATCGAAAAACTAATTCCGAACAATATTCTGCCTTCATTGGAGCAGATAACTATGAAATAGGAAAAACGGCAGGCAAGTTTATCGCTAGTCAGTTTAAAGGTCGAGGTAATGTCATTGAATTAGAATTGGAAATGACCTCATCACCTGCCATCGAAAGAAATCGTGGATTTAATGAGGCTATTAACCTTTATCCCGAACTGAATAAAGTGGCGACTCTCGAAGTCAAAAATATCGAATTGGATATAAATAAGAAATTAGCAGGTATATTAAAAAATCACCCTGAAACGAATATTATTTTCGCGCACTCTGATTTTTTAGCATTATCAGCCTATCGGACGGCCCAAAAATTAGGGAAAGCAAAAGACTTATTCTTTGTTGGAATTGATGCAATTCCAGTGATAAATGGTATGCAATTGGTTAAAAATGGTACATTAAATGCCACTTTATTGTATCCTACAGGTGGCACTGAGGTAATCCAAACCGCTGTTAAAATTCTAAATAAACAGGCCTATAATAAAGAAACGAAGCTTTTGACCAATGTGATAACATCGGATAATGTCACTATTATGTTATCCCAAATCCAGAAAATAAAAGAACAACAAGTTGAAATTGAGCGGGAAACATTAAAAATTAATGATTTGAATAAAACCTACTCAACCCAAGGAAACCTTTTATATTTTATAACTGCTTTGCTTACGGTCATGGTTGTTTTAGGGGTTTTTCTATATTTTCTTTTAAATGAAAAACAGCAGTCTAATCGAATTTTAGAAGAGCAGAATTTGGCAATTCTCGAACAAAAAAATGAAATAGAAAAAGTGTCTCTTTTAGCAAAAAAAGCAACAGAAGACAAAATGAGGTTTTACTCCTATATTTCACATGAATTCAAAACACCTTTGAGCCTGATCCTTACTCCGACTGAGGATTTGTTGCAAAGAAAAAGTACTGACTTAAAGGAAATACAATCAACTCTAAAATTGATCAATAAAAATGCTTATCGCCTATTACGTCTCGTTGATCAATTTTTAGAGATGAGAAAGTTGGATGCTGGGAAAATGGAATTAGAAATTGGGCAAAATGATTTAGTTGCTTTCATCAAAGAAATAGTACAGGATTTTAATTTAAAGGCAAAACAAAAACAGATCGATCTTCAATTTATTAGCCCTTTTAAAGAGATTCAATTCGGTTTTGATCCTGAAAAATTAGATAAGGTCTTGTTCAATCTCATTTCTAATGCTTTCAAATACACCCCAGATGGGGGCTTAATTCACGTGTCAATTTTAAGAAATATAGATAAAATTGAAATAAACATTGCCGATAACGGGATCGGTATGACCCCCGAAGAAAAAGCTAATGCTTTTGATTTGTTTTACAGAGGAAACAAAAATATTTCTTTAGGAACGGGTTTAGGCTTGGCTCTTTCACAAGAGTTTGTTGCCTTGCACAAGGGAGAAATCACGATAAATTCAGAAAAAGGCAAAGGGACCACCTTCAGAATTATACTTCCTATCATGGAGGTAAAGCACCTTTTGTTAGAAAAACCTGTACTAGTTTCTTCTAAGAATATCACTGAATTTGAGGAGGATAGTGCTCTCATGATAGAAAACAATACGCAACTCACGTTTGAGAACACGCTAATCGTGATTGAAGACAATCATGATTTGAACCAATTTCTAACCCAAAAATTAGGGAAAAGCTATACTGTAGTGGCTACGGATAACGCAGAAGATGGTTGGCAAGCAATTTTAACCTGTATTCCTGATATGATTATTTGTGATGTGATGTTACCCGGTATGGATGGCTTCGCTTTGACGCAGAAGGTAAAATCTGATTTCAGAACCTCTCATATTCCGGTAATTTTATTGACTGCTAAAAGTCAAATTGAAAGTCAAATTGAAGGGACAAAAGCTGGGGCTGATGATTATATTTTAAAACCGTTCAACCAGCAATTATTAGAGGAAAAATTGAAAGGTTTGGTTGAAAATCGAGAACGTATGAGACGCAGATTCTCAACTGAAGTTATTCATCCCAATCAAGTTCAGAAAGGAGAAAGAAGATTTTTAATTGAATTTGAAGCATTAATCGAAAAGAATATTCAAGACAGTTCACTATCAGTCGAGAAATTAAGTCAAGAGTTAGGAATGTCCAGAGTTCAGTTATTTAGAAAAATATCAGCCTTGACAAACCGAAATGTGGCGGATTACATTGCTGATTATAAATTGCGAAAAGCCAAGATTCTCTTAAATGATCATGAAAAAAACATTTCTGAGATTGCTTACGAGTTAGGCTTCAGTACGCCAAGTTATTTTACGACCTTTTTTAAACAGAAGACAGATAAGACGCCAAGTGATTGGCGGAATAGTTAAATGTATCAATTGTGGTATTTTGTGTTACAATCCTTGTATCAAGGGATTTATCTCTTTATAAATATTATGTAAAGTGTTGATAATAAATCATTTACAAATTGTTACAGAACTGTAAGTATTTGAAAGAATTCTAATATCCTACCCTAAAGTATTGCTCTAATTTTGATTCATCAAAAACGTAACAAGTTTGTAATGAATCAAAATATTAAAATATTTTTCTGGTCGCTCTCGGCTTCTTTGGGTGGTTTTCTTTTTGGCTTTGATACGGCCGTAATTTCTGGAGTTGAACAAACACTTCAAAAACTTTGGGAACTCAATTCCTTAGAACACGGAGTGACCGTTTCCATTGCTTTAATAGGTACTGTTGTAGGCTCTCTAATTGGGGGTATTCTTGCCGATAAATTTGGCAGAAAAAAATCGCTTTTCATTATCGGCATTCTTTATTTGCTTTCTTCTTTAGGTACCGCTTATGCTTTCGATTGGTCGGTATTTTTAATATTCAGATTTATGGGCGGTCTAGGCGTTGGTGTTTCATCGGTCGTTGCTCCCTTGTATATATCTGAAATCGCTCCAGCTCACAAGCGCGGACGTTTGGTAGCGATGTTTCAGTTCAATATCGTTTTAGGGATTTTAATGGCCTACCTGTCAAATTACTTTTTATCTGGTATAAGTGAAAATGAGTGGCGTTGGATGTTAGGAGTACAAGCCTTCCCTTCGCTTATTTTTACCATTACGGTTATGTTAATTCCTGAAAGCCCACGTTGGTTGATTCTTCAAAGAGGAGATGTTTCCACCGCTCGAACTATTCTTCATTCCATTGACAAAGATGCTGCTGAGCAGATCATCGTCTCAATCCAGAAAAATACTACTAAAGTGAAAGTAGTTTTGTTCCAAAAAGCCTATAATCGTCCAATCTTGTTAGCAGTATTATTTGCGGTATTTAACCAAGTTTCTGGAATCAATGCAATTATATATTTCGCTCCTCGCATTTTTGAAATGGGAGGTATTGGTAAGGATTCAGCTTTATTGTCTTCGGCGGGAATTGGGCTAATGAACCTCATTTCTACATTGTTAGGTATTTCGATGATTGATCATTTTGGACGCCGAACCTTAATGAAGGTGGGCACCGTCGGACTTATTCTTACACTTATTTTGGTTTCTCAGGCATTATTTAGCCAACAAATGAGTTTAAATGTTCCTTTTTATCTTTTCGCGTATATCTCTTTCTTTGGTTTCTCTCAAGGAGCAGTTATTTGGGTGTTTATCTCGGAAATCTATCCTAATGAAGTCCGAGCTAATGGACAAGCCTTAGGCAGTTTTACACATTGGCTAATGGCGAGTTTCATCACTTTTACTTTCCCTTATTTTGCTGAAACCTTTGGGGGTGGGATCGTCTTTGCCTTTTTTGCTTCTATGATGGTTTTACAATTGCTTTTTGTATGGAAACTCATGCCTGAAACTAAAGGAAAATCACTTGAAAACATGGATAATATTATAATTACGCACTAGAAATATGCAGAGTCATAAAAACAAGATCATTTGCTTTGGCGAAATGCTTTGGGATATGCTTCCTACAGGAAAAATGCCTGGTGGAGCCCCCATGAATGTTGCTATTCAATTGAAAAATATGGGTAATAATGCTGTAATCATTAGTAGAGTAGGCACAGATGATTTAGGGAATGAGTTGCTCAGATTTATAAAAGATAATGGGCTATCAACGCAATTTATCCAACACGGACAAACGCACCTAACTGGTGTTGTGAAAGTGAATATTGAAGATAAAAATAATGTTAGCTACAAAATTGTCAAACCGGTGGCTTGGGATTATATCGGAGTAGAAAATGATGCATTGGAAGCAGTGGAAAATTCGGATTGTTTCGTCTTTGGAAGTCTTTCAGCCAGGTCAGAGGAAACCTTTAATACACTTAAAAAACTCTTGGAGGTGGCAAAGTTTAAAGTGTTGGACATTAATTTACGCCCACCTTATTACAACAAAGAAACTATCACGTTTTTACTGAAAAAGACAGATTTTCTGAAACTTAATCACATTGAATTAGAAGAAATATCAGGCTGGTTTTGTACCAAAGGGACAATTCAAGAAAACCTAAACCATTTGTCCGAATTATTTAACATCGATACAATTTGTGTAACACAGGGTGAAGATGGAGCAATGCTTTTACATCGAAAGGAGTTTTTCCACAGTCCGGGATTTG
The DNA here is from genome assembly GCA_024644655.1 of Flavobacterium sp. GTDB lineage: Bacteria > Bacteroidota > Bacteroidia > Flavobacteriales > Flavobacteriaceae > Flavobacterium. Next base: position 10,186 of record JAHEHJ010000109.1, on the reverse strand, counting down.
TGGTTGATGTAGTGGATACAATTGGCAGCGGTGATTCTTTTTTAGCCTCCTTTATCTCAAATTTCTTAAAAAACGTCGCCCTAGAAAATGCCCTGATTGAAGCATGTGCAGTGGGAGCATTTGTGGCCACCCACCATGGAGCTTCTCCTCTTATTTCCAAAGAACAAATTCAGCTTTTAATAAATAATCATTCAGTACGAGTTCCTTTTAGTAAAGTTTAATACTTACAATTAAAACAATTCAAATTATGAAAAAAACCCTATTATCTTTTATTGTGATGTTTTTAACATTACAAGCGGCTTATGCCCAACGCCAGGTGACTGGCACGGTCCGAGGAGGCGACAATAATGTGCCTCTCATCGGTGCAAGTGTACTAGTGACTGGTACAAAAATTGGTGCAATCACCGATGTAAATGGTAAGTTTTCAGTTTCAGTTTCTGAAAGTGCTTCTACTATTCAAGTAAGTTTTAGTGGGTATGAAAAACAGGACGTATCCATTAAAGGAGTTAGCGATGTACAAATTACCTTAGCTTATGGAAAAGAATTGAGCGAAGTAGTAGTAGTTGGTTATACATCTCAAAGAAAACAAGATTTGACTGGATCAGTGGTGGTGGTTGATTTGAAACCCATCAAAAATATCAGCTCAGGTAACCCGATGCAATCTTTGCAGGGGCGTGTACCTGGTTTGTATATTGAAAAAGATGGTTCTCCTAATGGAAGTAACTCCCGAATTTTGATTCGTGGAGCCAATACTTTAGGAAATAACGACCCGCTTTATATCATTGATGGAATTCCAACTACTCGTCCTGAGGTGTTCCAAAACATGAATCCAGCCAATATCGAATCAGTTCAAGTATTAAAAGACGCTTCGGCGGAATCTATTTATGGAGCTAGAGCCTCGAATGGGGTTATAATCGTTACCACCAAAAATGGGGGTAATACAGACGGAAAAATTGAATTTCAATTCAACAGCAGTATTTCTGCGCAATCAGAAAAATCGATGCGTTTTAATATGTTGAACTCTTTAGATAGAGGTAAAGCCTTATGGCAAGCCTCTGTCAATGATGGACAAGATCCCGCTGCTGGTTATGGTGATATTTATTCCTTTGACTGGAATAATAATTTCCAAAGTCCAAAATTAAATGGCGTTACCCTTAAACCTTATGTAGGTGGAGACGCTAATACGCCAGTAGGTGATACCAATTGGCAAGATGTCATGTACAAAACAGGTATCGTGACAAAAAATGATTTTACTGCTTCTTATGGCAACAAAAATTCTTCGTTAGAAATCAATATTGGGCAATTGAAAAATACGGGGATGTTGCGTTATACGAACTACGACCGTTTGAGCGGAAGCATCAACGCCATGACGCGTGCATTCAATGATAAATTAAAGTTTGGTGTTAATCTTCGTGTCGCGAATTCAAATGAAACACTTACTGCAAGAGATTTGGGAGGTGCTTCAACTACTTTTTTAGCTGCTACTCTTGTCCCAACTATTCCTGTTTTTCAGAAAGACGGCAAAACATATGCTGGTGCATCAGGTGGTGGATATTCGGATAGAAATAACCCTTTGCACATGCAAGAACTTGCGAAATGGAACAATGCAAATCGTTTGAGTTCGTTTGGAAACATTTTCGTAGAAATTCAACCGATCAAAAACCTCTTTTTCAAATCGAATCTGGGCGTTGATAACGCGACATACTTAAATAAGGTGATAACGCCTACATTTTCGGAAGGCGCTTTTAACCGCACGACAAACAGCTTAGCTTTTGACCAAAATCATTACGTCAGTACAACTTGGTCAAATACATTGCGTTATAATTGGGATTTGAATGCGAAGAATCAATTCAAATTCTTAGTTGGTACTGAATATATCAAAACAGATTTGGATTTTCAATTCACGAAGAAAGAAGGATTTGCTCTTCAATCAGAGGATTATTTTACGCTAAATGCTGGAACAGGAAACACCACTGTTTCAGGAGGTTCTACAGGAAGTCGTTTATTCTCTCAATTTGCTCGTGTTGATTATAATTTTTCAGATAAATATTTAGCTGCTGTTACCGTTCGTCGTGATGGTTCATCTCGTTTTGGTTCAGATAATCAATATGGAATTTTCCCTGCAGCCTCTTTAGGTTGGAGAATTGACCAAGAGAATTTTATGAAGAGTAATAAAATTTTCTCTGAACTCAAGGCAAGAGTCGGCGTAGGTCGTGTAGGTAATCAACAAATTGGTGATTTAGCTCGTTTTGGTCTATTTGATACAAGATACGGAACAACTCAGGCTCAATTAGTTGGTGGTTTTTGGGAACAATATATGAACATCGGTACAGCTTATTCTTTGTCTGGAGCTAATACCGGGACATTGCCTTCAGGATTTGTTCAAACACAAGCGGCCAATTCGGGATTAAAGTGGGAAACTACAGACGAAATTAACGTAGGTCTAGATTATGCCATTTTGAACAATAAAATTTTTGGATCATTTGATTATTTCACGCGTAATACTTCCGGTATTTTGATTACGCCACCAGTAGCGGCAACTCTTGGTGAGGGACAATCAAAAGCAGTGAATGGTGCGTCAAAATCAAATAAAGGCTGGGAATTTGTATTAGGATACCGTGGATCAGTAGGAAATGATTTGAAATTCAATCTTGTTTCAAACTTTGCACATTTCAGAGATGAAATTACCGAATTGCCAGAAAATGTACGTCCAGCTTATGCAGGGAACTTGGTAAATACCATTATTGGACATTCACAATTTGATATTTTCGGTTACAAGACCAATGGACTTTTCCAATCGCAAGCTGAAGTAGATGCGGCTCCTAAACAAATAGGTGCTGGCCCAGGAAGAATTCGATATGTGGATATTAACGGAGATAATAGAATTGATGATTTGGACAGAACTTGGATTGGTACCACTTTACCAGCACTTGAATATGGATTACGATTGGATTTGACCTATAAAAAATTCGATGCCTCTATTTTCGGTTCAGGAGTAGCGGGTAGAGAAGGTTTTGATGTGTATACCGTTTTCAATAATTTAATGAGAAGTAGAGAAAATGTTGGTCCCGGTGTATTTAACGCATGGACACCCCAAAACACAAATACCAATGTGCCTGCTCTAACATTGAAGGATAACAATGGGGAAGGTCGTACGTCTGACTATTTCATCGTCAATACTTCGTATTTCAAAATGCGAAACATACAAGTAGGTTATACCCTCACTCCTAAATCTGTATTTTCAAGAATTCGTTTTTATGGAATGGCTGAAAACCTATTTTGGTTTAAAAGCAAGAATTACTTGAGCCCAGATCCAGAGCGTATTGACCTTGACCCTGTGCCGATTCCAAAAACCTTCACTTTCGGAATTAACGCATCTTTTTAAACCTAAATCGAATTAATGAATGACCTCCAAGGGGGTAATAAAACTTAAATTTTTAAAAAAAATGAAAAACATAATAGTTTCAACTATAATCGTTTCGAGCCTATTTTTATTCGGCTCCTGCCAGGATGAACTAAATTATACACCCACAGGTGTATTGTCTTCATCTGATTTGACCTCTCCAGCGGCCATTGATGGTTTGGTGACATCTGCTTATGCGGCCATTGGAAATGGTGATATGATTGGACCCATCTATAGTGACTGGGTATACGGAAGTGTTCGTTCTGACGATGCCTACAAAGGTGGGGGTGGTACGGGTGACGTTGGAGAAATAGATGCCTTAGAACACTATAATCTGACTACTCCTACGCTTGGTGCCTTTGTAACTCGTTCTTGGCAAAACCTTTTCAAGTCAATTTCTAGATGTAATGTCGCCCTTCGTGCCGTAAATACTCTAGATGAAGCCAAATATCCATCTAAAAAAATACGTTTAGCTGAATTGCGTTTTTTAAGAGGGCATAGCTACTTTGTTATGAAAAGATTGTACAAAAACATTCCTATTTTCGATGAAACTATTTCTGATGAAGAGATTCTAAAAGTTTCTAATACGATAAGTAATGATGAATCTTGGAATAAAATTGCGGCCGATTTTCAATTTGCTATTGATAATTTACCAACTACACAACAAGAGGTAGCTCGTGCAAATAAGTTAGCAGCTCAAGCTTATTTAGCCAAGGTGCGGTTGTACCAGGCTTATGAGCAAGATGCAACTCATAAAGTTGTAAATATCAATAAAACAA
>JAHEHJ010000109.1:1597-5904 GCA_024644655.1 Flavobacterium sp. | reverse complement strand
ATACATTTCAAAAGAGAAAGTTAGAAGACCGTATTTAGCTACAGCGAAATTTACAGCTGGAAGGGATGAATATCTACCAATTCCACAAGCGGAAATCACTTTTACGAATGGTTTATACAAGCAAAATCCAGGTTTCTAAAACATCTAACAATTTTAGTAGAGGTTAAGAATGATTCGAATGGTAGTAGTTTTTTACTACTACCATTTTTTTCTAATTCATCAATTATAAACTCAAAATCAATGCAAAAATTAGTCACTTTTTTGGCTGTTGTATGCCTGTTAAATGCTTGTATCCCATCTGCTACTTACCGTCCCGCTTACCATTTCACTCCGGAGAAAAATTGGGTGAACGACCCCAATGGATTAGTCTATTTGGATGGAGAGTACCATCTTTTTTATCAGTATAATCCAGCGGGAGATAAATGGGGGCACATGAGTTGGGGGCATGCTGTGAGCAAAAACCTTAAAACTTGGGAAGAACTACCGCTTGCCATTCCTGAAACGATGAACGCGGATGGTTCAACTAACATGGTATTTTCAGGAGCGGCCGTTGTGGATAGTCTAAATACGTCGGGCTTTTTTGAGAAAGGTTTTACCAAAGGTATGGTGGCCATATATACTTCTCACTTAAATAAAAATGGAGAAGGTATGGCACAGAGTCAAAGTTTGGCTTATAGTTCTGACAAAGGAAGAACATGGAAATTCTATGAAAAGAACCCTGTCTTAGCTATCGGCTTGAAGGATTTCAGAGACCCCAATGTATTTATGCAAGATGGAAAGTGGAAAATGATTGTTGCAAAACCACTGGAATTTTTGGTGCAGATCTACGAATCTACGAATCTGAAAGAGTGGAAATTATTGAGTGAGTTTGGCAAAATGGGTGATGTAGCAAAGATTTGGGAATGTCCATCTCTATTTAAGGTTCCTGTCGAAAATTCAGATAATTCAAAATGGGTAATGCTGGTTTCGAGCGCAGCGGAGGCCACAGAATTTACTGGGATGCAATATTTCGTAGGGGAATTTGATGGAAAATCATTCGTGTCAGACAAACAAGAAGGGGTTTTAAGATTGGATCGAGGGAAAGATTTTTATGCTGCAATCCCCTTTCAAAACCTCCCTTCAAAAGTCAAAAATCCAATCATTATGGGTTGGGGTAGTAACTGGAGCTATGCAGGAGATATTCCTTCAGAAGGTAGGAGAGGGATGTTTTCTATGCCACGAAAATTATCTTTGGTCAAAGAAAATGGGCAATTTCGTTTAGTTCAAAAGCCAATCTATTCCAATCGTATCCACTCCAAAGAGTTAATACTGAAAGCGAGTGAATTGACAAAACCGAAAACTTGGGAAATGAAAAATAATTCCTACAAACTAGGCTTAGTTATTGACTTAGGAAATTCCAATGGTTTTGCAATGGAATTGCTAAAAAATGAGGAAGAGAAATGTGTGCTAACTTATAATGCAATGACTCAAAAATTGTTTTTTGACAGAACCAAGTCTGGAAAAATTGACTTTAACAAAAATTTCTCAAGTATCGAAACTATGCAGGTGGTTCCCCAAAATGGCGTCCTGAAACTGGATATTTTTGTAGATAATTCAATTGTTGAAGTATTCGCCAATGAAGGTGAAGCCGTATTGACTGATTTGGTTTTCCCTCAAAAAAATGGAGGGAAAATAATCCTTTCTTTGTTAAAAGATTAATAAGGCACCATGTTTAATTTATTCCATTTGGTTTAATTATTCATTAATTGTTCCCAAATATTCGAATTATTAATTTTCGATTAAAAAGTAATAAAAAAGAATATTCAGGAAAGAATTATTCCCAGTTCGTACCTTAAAAAAATCTGTAGGTTGTTTTGAAATGGTAAATACGGTTCCTTTTTATTTTTTATATAAATGGTTGATTCCGCACTTATGAGGCTACTGGAACTATCATTTATTTTAAAAGGGTTGTCAAATTTTTGAGATCATTTTTATTACTTTAAGGCATTTAATTATGGAAACATTTGCTGCAATTAAACTTGGTCCTAAGCTAAATAAAATTGATGGTACCCCGAATGAAAGACGTGGGATAAAACCAAAAAGCAAACCCAAGCACCCAACATTGAAACCTCGTATTCATAAATCTGGAGATTCTAAAAAGTAGGGTAGGGTGGTGCTAAAACCGAAGCAGAACCACCTGATTTGATACAATTTTGATACAATTAGATTATCCAATATAATACCTATACTATTATATTTTGACGTTTTTGTCCGATTTGAGTTCAGTCAGATATGTTTCATTCCCACCGTCCGGACCGCCAACTAAGAGAAAAGCCTCAGAGAAATCTGAGGCTTTTTTGTTTCTGGGTATTAGTATTTTCAATATCCTCAAATCCAAATGAATTGAATTTATGAATATCATTTCAATCATTAACGTTAGTTTATTTGGTCAAATAGTCATACAACGAATCTTCCACCGGTTGGTTCAATTTAAAAATTACTTTTACTACGGAAACGCTATTGCCATGATCGTCCATAATTGTGGTTTCTTCAAAGCTTTCTTGCACGGGTTTTACATCACCCATATAGTAAAAATCACTTCCCTCTCCATTACTCTTTTTAATAAATAAGGATAATCGCAACCCATTGTTGTGATTCTTTATAGCGGATACATCTTTACTTTCTATATTCCTTCTAGGCTTTGAAAACCATTGAAAATAGCTATTATTGATGAATTTATCTTCAAACTTTGTTGAGGCTGCGATATTTTCATCTTTATGATAATTGACAAATATCGGACATGTGTTATACTTTATACTATAACCATACATAGTCGATTCTTCGTTTTTATCCCAATTAAAAATTCGACAAATATCCTTACGTGAATACTTATGATGAATTAAAAAACCATCTAAATATTTATTTAAATCAAATGTTTGTTCAAATCTAGTTATGCCATAATAAACACTATCTAATAAATAGCTGTGGAACGTGGGATTTGATAATTGCTTTTTGAAATACTCAGAAATTGAGATTATTCCATCAACTAAATTCACCAAATCATTTGAACCTAAACCTTTGATAGAGTTTCGCTTATTTATAAAATAGAAATTCAAATTTGAGATGACAGAATTAATCGTCTCTATGGTAGGTTTAAATCCATATTTACCATAAATCAATGTAGAAAATTTAGAAATTTCGACTTGGTTCTTTGTTAGCAAAATGTATAGTAATTCCGACTCTTCCACGCGTTTTGCGTTATTTACTTCTAGAGAAAACAGTTTTAAGATAGTTAATTGATCTGAAGATAAGTTTCCAGCTAAATCGGGTTCAATGGTAGAAACAAATTGAAAATAAGACCCTGAGTATTCCACATATAAAAAAGGATCTCTTGATCCATGATGGAGAAAATCCAACATCATAGGACTTTGGCCAATTTTGTACTTTAACAAATCATAATCCTTTATCAAATCTTTCTTTAAAGAGAAATTAGATTGATCGATAGCCGCATATATTTTCTCTTTGGCAATCTTATCAAAATTAATCGTTGAAGTGCCAGGGATTTGGTTACTTCCTCCTGCAATCAATTTTCTTAGATTATCCTTGTTGTAAGAAGTGTCGCCAAATAGTGCAATAGGAATTAAAAAGTTATTTGAATAATTTCCTATGAAGTCAATTACGGTCAAGTATTCTTTTCCTTCAGTTTTTCGTAACCCTCGACCCAATTGCTGAACAAAAATAATTGCCGACTGAGTGGGGCGAAGCATGATTACCTGATTAACTCGAGGGATGTCAATACCCTCATTAAATATGTCGACAGTAAAAATATAGTCAATTTTGTGTACAGGATCATCTGATTCTAATCGATCAATTGCAGTATTTCTTTGCTCATCTGAACTTTCACCAGACAAAGCAATCGACTTAAAACCGCGTCTTTCAAACTGTTCAGATAGCGCTATAGCTTCTTCAACTTTTGAACAAAAAACTAAACCTCTGATTTTTCCATCATCGCAACTGTAAAAGTGAGACTGTTCAAGAATACGAGTGACTCTTTCATTTGAAGTCAATAAATTGAAATCAGATTTTTCTTCTACTTCTTGTCCATTGATGGTCAAATCAGTAACTCCAAAATAATGAAATGGGGACAAGATTTCGATCTCTAGTGCTTTTTGCAATCGAATTTCATATGCTATATTGTGATCATAAAGTGAGAAAATGTCAAATCCATCTGTTCTTTCTGGCGTTGCTGTCATCCCGAGCAAAAACTTAGGATTAAAATAGTTGACAATTTTTAGATAAGAATCTGCACCGGCTCGGTGCGATTCATC
>JAHEHJ010000109.1:0-1497 GCA_024644655.1 Flavobacterium sp. | reverse complement strand
ATCCTTCCCTTAATCTGTTGATTTTGTAATTCTTTGAAGGTATTTAATAAAGATTGTAATCCGCCATTCGTTAAAAAAGCAACAGAAAACCAAAACTCTTGACAAGAATTCAACTCAGCTATTATACTTGACAAAACTTTAATACCCGCACTTCGTTCATTTGTTAGTAATCTGGGAATGTATTCACCTGATGATTCTATAGACTTTTCTATAAACCCTGCTTTGATATTATTAAAGAATTCATCGTTAACCTCAGCCATTGGATTCAGAAATTAGTTTTTCCACAAATGGGATGTCAGCTGCGGCCCAGTCAAGACTAGAAAGTTTACTTGTAGATAAATGAAGAAAATTTAAATGCTCATTTAATTGAATTTCCTCTAAATTGGATGTCAGACATTTAAAAGCGTGCATGGTAATTTTGAAATCTGGATACTGATGATCCACTGTTTGGAAAAAATCTAACCCCGTTATATTTAGATTCAATTCCTCTTTTATTTCGCGCACTAAAGCAGATTCAGGTGTTTCACCTTCTTCTATTTTGCCCCCTGGGAATTCATATTTAAAAGAGACATAATCAAACTTGCTTGGTCCCCTTTGAAAACAAAGAATTTCATCATTGACTTGAATAATTGCTGCGGACACGAAATAGTGTTTCATGAGTTAAATTATAATTACAATATTCAATTTAATGATAAAGTTTGAAAGGATAAATGAAGAATCTTTCATTTTAATAATGTTCAATAAAAAAAAATAAAGATAAAATAACTGTTTTTTATTATTAGTTATATTCGGTTTTCATGTAGGTTTGGCGATTAAATCAAACGGCATTGACTTTAATTAACGACTAATCAAATTATTGATCGTGTTGTAGTATATGGTTTTCATTATTCGCCTTACCATGGAGGGTATAAGGTGCTCCCGTGGATTTTTTAAGGGCGGCCTGTATAATAGCTGCGCCATAAAAATGCTTGATTTCCTTTATCTCAAGCGCATTGCCTCGTTCCATGATGCGTCGAATAACCGCATATTTTTGTTTATCCCAGTCGATTTGACTGATATCCGTATCCCAAAAAACTGATTTTCTGATAATGGATAGATTAGGAGTAATCGGCTTGATCTTTGATTTCTCTGTTTGAATATCAAAATAGGTTTGAAGTAATGCCAAAGTACCTTCTTCCAAACCGAGTTTTTCTTCGATTTTCAGTGCAATCGATGTGGGTAAATTTCGTTTGGCTTTCATGATTGCATTGATTGTTTGCGGATGCTCTCCAATGGACAGCGCGAAAGGACGTTGAGCGATTCCTCTCTTTTTCAATTCCCGTGCTAAAATTATCCCAGGATGGATACCCTTAAATTTTGCTAGGTAAGTATTCATGGCATAAATGTAAACAAAATTGTTTACATGTTATTTCATGGAAAGTAATATGCATTTTCATAGGAACATTTCAAAAGCCTTATGATAGGTATTTTGCAGGTCTAAATGGATCTGCTGAATCC
>JAHEHJ010000132.1 GCA_024644655.1 Flavobacterium sp. | reverse complement strand
GATTCTACAAGATAACCAACTTTAAACTTCAAACTTGACACGAGGCTTTAGCCGACTGATGTAGCGAAGCGGAATAAACAAGGCTTTCCCCGACAACCGACAACTGACAACCGATAACAACTCCAGATTCCGTAAATCGTATATCGTATATCGTAAATCGTATATCATAATATCGTATATTTTCTATATTTGTACCTCAAATGAATCCACTATGAAGATTATTGCAGTTATTCCCGCGCGCTACGCATCCACTCGTTTCCCGGCCAAACTCATGCAAGATTTAGGCGGTAAAACCGTGATTACGCGTACCTATGAGGCTGCCGTGCAAACCAATCTGTTTGATGATGTGTTTGTCGTAACCGATTCCATTTTGATTTATGATGAGATTATAAACAATGGGGGGAAAGCCATCATGAGCGTCAAAGAACACGAAAGTGGTAGCGACCGCATAGCCGAAGCCGTAGCACACCTCGAAGTGGATATCGTAATCAACGTGCAAGGGGACGAACCCTTCATCAATAAAGAACCGTTGGCCAAAGTAATTGAAGTATTTAGAACCGATTTCGATCACAAAATTGATTTGGCCTCCCTCATGGTGGAAATCACCGATACTGCCGAAATCAACAACCCCAATAATGTGAAAGTAGTTACCGATCAAAATGGCTTCGCACTCTATTTCTCGCGCTCGGTGATTCCCTATCCTAGAGACACAAATGTAGGGGTTCGCTATATGAAACACATCGGGATTTACGCCTTCCGAAAAGAGGCCCTGCTGGCATTCTACCACCTGCCCATGAAATCACTGGAAGCCTCGGAAAAACTAGAGCAACTGCGCTATTTGGAATTTGGCAAACGTATCAAAATGGTGGAAACTATCCACGTAGGCATCGGCATTGATACCCCCGAAGATTTAGAAAAAGCACGACTACTGTTGCAGTAACGTTTAAAACTCTTCGCTTTCGTGATCAAAATAGCCTTTGTTTTTAATCTTAGTCGAAAAGAAATTCAAAAACAATACGACAAATGATAAGAAGAATAAGGCTTGGATACTCACCAATATCTTAGCAAAGGTGGTAATGGGTACAAAGTCACCAAATCCAATAGAGGAGGAGGTAACCATACTGAAATAAATAGGGTCGTACCAACTGCTAAATGCAGGACTCATGTGATTCCCACAGGAATACAACACCCCAAACGAAAATACAATTTCGATATAATTAAAAAACAACAACAACATCGAACGCTTGTACGAACGTGGACGCGATAGCATGTCAGAGGCAAAAATAAGCGTAGGGATGTACAAGACGGTTTCCAATAACAAATACACCATTAGGACTATTACCCAAAGATTTCCTTGCCATCCGTTGATCAAAATCAATATCGGAAACAATACCTTGGTTAGGATGTACCCATCCATCATTAAATCCTGGTATTCAAACCCAATTTTGTGGGCGTAATGTTTAATATAAATACCCGGAAAAAACAATTGGGATATCGACAACAACAACCGTACGATCTTTTCAATACCATTGTCGTCCTGATGATCGTTGTTCCAAATAGCCCGTATGTTGATTATCCTCTTCTGAAAAGGAGATAAATTAAACCGATTGCGGTCTTTCTTGGTGACTTTGCCAAGCAATAGTTTTTTTAGAAAGGATCTCATTAGGCAAGTTTTTTAATGGTGAATAGTTCGTTATGCTCCTCAACTTTGGGATACAAACGCAACGAATAATTTCCATTGAATTTGGATTTATAGCGTTGGTTCCGCTCTTTATTCCCATCGTTAATGACCATCGTATTGAATAATATAAAGCCATTTACTGCAACCAACTCATTAATGCGGTTGATGAAGAAGTCTTCAAATAAGAAGTTGGGCATCGTGGTGTCTTGAAAGATGTCAATGATGATCAAATCATAGGTCTCTTTCGTTTTTAACACAAACTCAAAAGCATCATCTACAACCAAATCCAAATTGGGTATTTGCTCCAATTGGAAATACTCCTTAGCGATATCCAACACCACAGGGTCTATTTCAACACCTGTTATAGTACCTTCAAATTTAATCTCGTCTACTAAGGTTTTAATGACACTACCACCGGCCACACCCAAAACCAATACCTTCTCAAATTTTCGGATGCGCTCAAAGCCAATGTACTTCAGCCCCTTTCTCAAAATACGCTGCAAACTCCCATAGGAGTAATTGGTATTCATGCTGTCCAAAACCAATTCACCATTGTTCCAAGTGACCTCTAGCGTTTTGCTAAACGCAGAATTCTTTTTTAAAATATTGACCGGAACGATATAACTGAAAAGCTTTTGAAACATCTAATTAAATTTTTTCTCAAAAATAAGAGATTAATACTAAATTTACGAAAAATAGCAGACGTGAAACGCCAACTGTACCAATTTATTTTTTTTCGACTATTAGGCTGGAAGATAAAAGGAACTATACCCAATGAACTCAAGAAATGTGTCATGATGGTTATGCCGCACACCAGCAATTATGATTTCTTCCTAGGATTGTTCACCAGAGGGATACTCAACCAAGAAATGAACTTTGTAGGGAAGAAGGAATTGTTTATCTTCCCCTTTGGATATTACTTTAAGAGTATTGGAGGCGCTCCTATAGATCGCAGTGGTGGCAAAAATGTAGTCGATGCTATAGTGGATATATTTAACTCTAGAACGGTCTTCCGTTTGGCCATTGCCCCCGAAGGCACACGCAAGAAAGTAACCGAACTCAAAACGGGTTTTTATTACATAGCCCTAAAGGCCAACGTACCCATAGTCCCTGTAGCCTTTGATTACGGCACCAAAGAAGTGCGTATCGGCAACCCCGTTAGGATAAATGGGGATTACGACTCCGATATGAACCAACTTTTACTACCTCATTTCGCGAACGTCAAAGGGCGTATCCCTGAAAACCAATTTAATGACTAATTCCCCTGTAATGGATTATACGAGTTTGCATGCCGCCTATAAAGAAACATCCCTCTTCGGACGGTATATTACCCTAGAACACATTGAGCCTTTGCTGCAAAAACACCCGCACACTAGAGTAGGCTATTCGGTGTCTAACCAACC
>JAHEHJ010000001.1 GCA_024644655.1 Flavobacterium sp. | reverse complement strand
GAAACTTTGACAGAGGGAAAAAAACCAATAAAAAAAGCCCATCTCAAGGAGAGACGGGCTTTATTGTATTTTTAGTAGATGGATTAAAAACCCATCTTTTCGGTTCTGGTGTTGGCTTTTCTTCTCAAATCCGCCATTTTGATAGCTGCTATAGCCGCTTCGGTTCCTTTATTACCGTGAACACCTCCGCTTCTATCAATGGATTGTTGTTCGTTATTATCCGTAAGCAAGCAGAAGATAACGGGTACATCTGAGGCTACATTTAAATCTTTGATGCCTTGGGTTACCCCTTCACAAACAAATTCGAAATGCATGGTTTCCCCTTTGATGACGCAACCTATGGTAATAACAGCATCTACTTTTTGAGATTCTATCATTTTTTTTGCTCCATAGATTAGTTCGAAACTTCCTGGCACATCCCAACGGATGATATTTTCGGGTAGTGTTCCGCAGTCTAACAGAGCCTCTTTTGCTCCATTAAACAGTCCGTTTGTGATATGATCGTTCCATTCTGAAACCACTATTCCGAAACGGAAGTCATTAGCATTGGGTAGTTTGCTTTTATCGTAATTGGATAAGTTTTTATTTGCAGTTGCCATGGGTTGGTTCTATTTTAAAAGAAAAAAGGATTAAAGAGTGTTTCTTTAATCCTTTTATAATTATTCGATATCGTATTATTGAGCTAAACCAATTAATGCATCGATATTTTGTGCTTCTGGAGAAGACTCAAAATTATCTTTAATATCTGTAAAATATTTTTGAGCGTCTACTTTATTTCCAAGCGCTAAAGCTGTTTTACCTGCTTTTAATAAATAGCGTGGTCTTGTAAAATCATTTTGGCTTGCATCAGCCGCTTTTATATAATAGTCTAACGCTTCTTTTTGTTTGTTTTGTTGAGCATAGGCATCCCCTATTGCACCTTTAGCTAGAGTACTTAGCATAATATCATCAGCACTAAATTTCTCTAGACTAGTTATAGCTTCAGCATATTTACCTGTATTTAGGTATGCAATACCGGCATAATAATTAGCTAAATTACCTGCAGCTGTTCCAGAATATTGATTTGCAATATCCACAACACCTTGTTTTCCTTCAGAACCTTTTAACACTAAGTTGTATAATGAATCTGCTTTTTCACCACCATCCACAGCTTTTTGGAAATTTTGTTGTGCTACAAATAATTCGTTTGCTGCTGTATCTTGATTCGGTTCTGCTACGAATTTTTGGTATAACAAATAACTTACTGTTGCGATTGCCACTACAGTTAAGAATCCAAGAATAACTTTTTGGTTTTTAGCCACGAAGTCTTCCGCTTTAGAAGCTGATTGATCTAAGGTATCAAAAGCTTTTGCCGTAGCACTATCTTTTTCATCCACATTAACTTGCTCGATATCGTCAACAAATGTATTTACTCCTTTGTCTTCTTTTTCTTTTGGTGCTTTATATCCTCTTTTGTTGAAAGTTGCCATTTATTTTAATTTAGTGTGCGCAAAAATAAAATTTTTATTCAAATTTAAAAGCTATTTTTCTCGATATTTTTGAATAATTTGCACCTCTTTAGATTAGAGGAGAGGTTTTGACATACATAACAACCCAATTATCCTTATTTTCTAGAGCGATTAGACATTAATTTATAGCCCAATACCACTTTGTTTTTACAGCGCTTATCATTACTCAATTATAAAAATTTCACAGAAGCCACTTTTGATTTTGATGCCAAAATTAATTGTTTTGTGGGTAAGAATGGTATTGGCAAGACCAACATCTTAGACGCCATTTATCATTTGGCTCATGGAAAAAGCTATTTCAATCCTTTAGCCGTTCAAAATATCAATCATGATGCTGATTTTTTTGTGATTGATGGAATTTTTGAGAAAGCGGAACGCATTGAGCACATTTTATGCAGTTTAAAAAAGGGGAGTAAGAAAATACTAAAGCGGAACAACAAAGTATATGAAAAATTCTCGGAGCATGTAGGTCAAATACCATTGGTTATCATTTCCCCTGCAGATCGAGATTTAATAACGGAAGGCAGTGACACCCGTAGGCGATTTATTGACAGTGTACTTTCCCAATTGGATGCTCTTTATTTACAACAGTTGATACAGTATCAAAAAGTACTCAGTCAGCGGAATGCATTATTGAAATATTTTGCTTTAAATCACGTATTTGAACCTGACACTTTAAGTATTTATAATGAGCAATTGGCCACATTGGGTGTTGTTTTATTTGAAAAACGTCGTCATTTTTTAGAAGAATTCATTCCTATTTTCAATGCCTATCATCAAAAAATAACGGGATCGGAAGAAGCTGTTCAATTGGTTTACCAAAGTGATTTATTGGCGAAAGACACCTTAACCCTATTAGCCGAAAATTTAGGTAAAGACCGAGCACTACAATATACATCAGTAGGCATCCACAAAGATGATTTACTATTTGAAATAAATCATTTCCCCATAAAGAAGTTTGGTTCACAGGGTCAGCAGAAATCATTTTTAATTGCTTTAAAACTGGCTCAATTTGACTTTGTAAAAAAGCAAAGTGGTGAAAAACCCATATTATTATTTGATGACATCTTTGACAAATTAGATGCTCACAGAGTGAGCCAAATCATTTCTTTGGTAAATCAAGAAGAATTTGGGCAATTATTCATATCCGACACCCATTCTGAGCGAACTGAAGACATTGTAAAAACCACACTACAATCCTATAAAATATTTAATTTGTAGTAATTACAATTTTGTAAATTAGCATCCAATAAAAAACAACTATGAAAACAAAATTACTATCCTATATACTATTCAGCTTACTGCTTATAAATTGCCAAGGAAAGCCATCAGCATCCATACAGACTATAGAAGCTAAGGCATTTGCTTCCCAATTAGAATCCACAGCATCACCTCAGTTACTAGATGTTAGAACCCATGAGGAATTTCAAGAAGGACACATAGACCAAGCCATTAATATCGATTGGTATGATGATACTTTTGCGGCCCAAGTAAGCCATTTAGATAAATCAAAACCAGTTTTTGTGTATTGTAAAGCGGGAGGTCGTAGTGAACAAGCGGCTGGAAAATTAGTCGAAATGGGATTTACTCAAATATACAATTTGAATGGCGGTATGATGAAATGGAATGCAGCACAAAACAGTAAACCGAAAGGTAAAATAGTAGGCATTTCAAGTGATGATTACAATCGTTTGATCCACTCCCATTCAAAAGTCTTAATTGATTTCAATGCGAAATGGTGTGGGCCATGTCAGAAGATGAAACCTTATATGTTACAATTAGAAAAATCTATGCGGGACGAGGTTACTATAGTGGGATTGGATGCTGATGAAAACAGTTCCCAAGTAGAACAATTAAAAATAGACGGCCTACCTACCCTATTGATGTATGAGAATGGAAAAGAAATATGGCGTCATGTAGGCTACATTTCGGAAGCTGATTTAAAAAAGAAATTATAGTATGATGACTCGTGAATCTTTGCAATTTCTAGCTGATTTAGAAGCGAATAACGCTACTGAATGGATGCATGCGAATAAGAAACGGTATGAAAGTTACAAGAAAGACTACCATACTTTCATTAGCAGCATTTTGGAAGTCATGAAGCCCTTTGATGTTAGTTTGGAACCTCTAGAAGTTAAGAATTGTACTTTTAGAATCAACCGAGACATTCGTTTTTCGAAGGACAAATCACCTTATAAAACCAATATGGGAGTTTGGCTGAGTCAAAATAAAAACAGAAAAAACAGTCCGGGATATTATATACATTATGAAAAGGGCAATTGTTTTATTGCAGGAGGTGTATGGTGTCCTGAAGTAGAAGAATTAAAAAAAATCAGAAAAGAGATTGCTTTTTTTCATGAAGATTTGGAAGACATACTTCAAAACCCAGCCTTTTCGAAAGCCTTTGGTTCATTGAGCCGAGATGAAAATAACACCTTAAAAAAAGCTCCAAAGGATTACGACATCAATCATCCTGCGATAGCTTATTTACAATTAAAAAGTCTTACTACATCTAAGAAAATAGATGAAAAATTATTTAGCGACCCTAATTTTAGTCACATTATAGGTCCTGAATTAGCCACATTAAAGCCGTTAAATGATTTTTTAAGCAGAGCTTTAGCCACTGATGAATACTAAAAGAATGTCAAAAAAGAGAATTCTATTTTTGGGAGAAACCTACCGAGCTGATGCCCTCACTTGGATGCGTGGTTTGGAGGAATTTGGCGACTTTGAAATTGTAACCTGGGAACTTCAAAAAAGCAGTGTTGGGTTTAGTCGGATCAGTCGATTAGTAGAGCTATGCATGGCTTTTTTCACCATCCGTAAAATAGCAAAAAAATTCAACCCTGATATGGTCATTGCGGAGCGCACTACCAGTTATGGTTTTTTGGCATCATTAACAGGTATCCATCCCGTTGCCATAGCGCAACAAGGGATTACCGACCTTTGGCCTCATAATTCTCCCTTGTTTATTTTTAAAAAAGCGATACAAGATTATGCCTTTAAAAAAGCTGATTTGCTACATGCCTGGGGTAATGTTATGACTCAGCATATGGAAAAAAGTGGCGTTGCAAATACTAAGATACTAGAATTACCCAAAGGAATAAATTTAGATCATTTCCTTTTTAATGACAATTTGAATACCCAAAGAATTGAGGCAATAGTTACGCGTTCTTTGGAACCTGAATACAAGCACACTAAAATTCTAAAAGCTTTTGCGCTTTTAAAACAAAAACAAATTCCATTCCGATTAACCATAGTAGGAGATGGTAGTATGCGGACACATTTAGAACAATTATCGAATAGTTTAGGACTTTCAGAAGATGTTATTTTTTTAGGAAGAAAACCAAATAATGAAGTAGCGCTATTGCTTCAAGAATCCAATTTTTATATTAGCATGCCATCAACAGAGGGTGTATCTGCCTCATTATTTGAAGCAATGGCGTGTGGCTGTTTTCCGGTAGTTACGGATTTACCAGGCAATCGAGTTTGGATAAACAATCAAGAAAATGGGTTGTTAATACACAATGGTAAATATAAAATATTAGCCGACGAATTGCAGTATGCGTTAGAGCGAAATCTATGGCGGAATACGGTTGTACATCGAAACAGAAAATTTGTTGAAGACCATGCTAATTATAGCCTCAATATGAAAAAAATAGCGGATGCCTATCATGTATTAATTAACCAAAAATCCAACACCAAATAATTATGTGTGGCATTAATGGTATATTACGATTTAGTCAAGAGCCTATAATAAAAGAGCAGCTTTTGAGCATGCGCGATGCAC
Source organism: Flavobacterium sp. (assembly GCA_024644655.1). Taxonomy (GTDB): domain Bacteria; phylum Bacteroidota; class Bacteroidia; order Flavobacteriales; family Flavobacteriaceae; genus Flavobacterium. Next base: position 62,149 of record JAHEHJ010000001.1, on the reverse strand, counting down.
TAGCGCACCGCGGTCCTGATGACTCAGGTTATTACCTTAAAGACCCGGTTGGACTTGGGCATCGTCGTTTGTCTATAATCGATACTAGTTCGGCTGGACATCAACCCTTTTATTCTGAGAATAAACGGTACGTTCTTGTTTTTAATGGAGAGTTATATAATTATCAATCGTTTTATGGCGAATTAAAAGCAAAAGGAATTACGATAAAAACAGGATCGGATACTGAAATACTACTTTATCTTTTTGAATTATACGGGATGGGTTTTTTACATCGTTTACAAGGCATGTTTGCCTTTGCGATATGGGATACTGAAGAAAAGAAAATGTATTTGGGTCGTGATCGAATGGGTGTAAAACCGTTGTATTATGCTTTTTATCAAAACAGTTTTTACTTTGCTTCGGAGCAAAAAGCACTTTTTGCGGCTGGTGTTCCATTATCGTTATCTGAAAATGGATTGGAAGAATATTTCTTCAATCGATTTGTTGCAGGAGAACAGACTTTATACAATCGTGTTAAAAAAGTACTCCCTGGCCATTATATGGTTTTAGAAAAAAACGGATATACTACTTATACCCAGTGGTGGAGTTTGCAAAAAGAAATACAGAACCACCCCACTATAACCCATCCTAAAAAATGGTTTGAAGAAACCTTTTTTGAATCTGTTCGTTTGCGCATGGTAAGTGATGTACCTGTAGGTGTCCTTTTGAGTGGAGGGCTTGATTCCTGTTCTATTCTTTCCTCTTTGTACCATCAAAATTACAAAGACATCAACACGTTTAATATTGGATTTGCGGAAGATGAGCATAATGAATCTTTTTTGGCCAAAAAAATAACTGAGGGGTATCAGTATCATTTCAACAATACCCAATTGGACAACGAATCCTTGTATCAAAATTTACTAGAATCCACCTATTATCAGGACGAGCCCTTAATGCATCTTAATGAGCCCCATTTATTGGCTGTGTCAAAATTAGCCCATCCTAAAGTAAAGGTTTTATTATCAGGAGAAGGAGCGGATGAATTGATGGGAGGTTATGTTCGCTATAAAGCCTTGAAAAACCCCTCTTTATTGAAGGTTATTTCGGGATTGAGTATGGTTGAACGCTTCAACAAGCGCCCACGTTATGACAAATTATTTCGGTATTCCCGTATTGACAATGTGGATGATTTGGTTCTGTTTAATGGTTCCAATATATATCCTGAGGACATCCAAAGTTTTTATGGCCGTAAGGATTTGCCAGACAATATTTATAGACATCGCATATTAGAAGAAGCCAAACAATTATATCCTAATAGTCCGCAGCGGCAAGCTTTGTACTTTGACCAACACACCTATATGTGTTCGTTATTGGATAGAAATGACCGTTGTACCATGGGTTCTTCTATAGAATGTAGAGAGCCTTTTTTGGATTATCGATTGATTGCGGGTTTAGGCACCTTATCAGACGATTGGTTTTTTAGAGGTAAAAAAGGTAAGTTTATTTTAAAAGACACGATGGCCTCCAAACTACCTGAAGACATCGTAAACTTCAGAAAAATAGGTTTGAGTGCGCCTTGGTATAGCTATTTAATCGATTTTCCAGCCTTCAAGGAAGAGTTGGATCATTTTGCTACTAGTCCTATCTTTGAAATGTCCTATTTAGAAAACCTAGACGGCAAAAAATTAGTTACCGAATTGCGGGGCGGCAACACCAAATTAATGCCCTATATCATGCCTTTATTTATGCTTCATATTTGGCACAAAACCTATTTTAAAAAATTTGTTTAAAACATATATATTTACTAGTCACAAATCATCCATTATGACGCTACACCCTAACTTTTCATTACGACAGTACAACACCTTTGGCATAGAGGCTAAAGCGGAGCAATTTGTTGCTGTTCATACCCTTGAAGAACTTAAAACCGTATTAGTAGAACAGGCTGATCAGAAAAAATTCATTTTGGGTGGTGGGAGTAATATGCTATTGACCCAAGACATTAAGGCATTGGTTATACATGTAGATTTGAAAGGAAAAAGCATCATAGCTGAAGATAAAGACTATGTGTGGGTAAAAAGTATGGCAGGAGAAAACTGGCATGAATTTGTGTTATGGACGATAGACCAAAATTTTGGTGGATTGGAAAATATGTCCTTAATTCCGGGCAATGTAGGGACAACCCCAGTACAAAATATAGGAGCCTATGGCACTGAGATCAAGGACACCTTTGTAAGTTGTGAGGCTATGGATATAGCTTCCCAGGCACTGATAACCTTTGAAAAAGAAGCCTGTCATTTTGGGTATCGTGAAAGTATTTTCAAACACGAAGCCAAAGACCGGTATGTGATTACCTCCGTTGTTTTCAAACTTACCAAGCGCAATCATAAAATCAACACCTCATACGGCGATATCATTAAGGAGTTGGAAAAACAACAGGTTACAATTCCCACTTTGAAAGATGTCAGTCAGGCTGTTATAGCAATCCGACGCAGTAAATTGCCTGACCCTAAGGAATTAGGGAACAGTGGTAGTTTCTTTAAGAACCCAATCATTTCGAAAGAAGCCTTTGAACAGATCCATCAATTGCATCCTGATATGCCCCATTATATTATTTCTGACGTGGCAGTAAAAGTACCGGCAGGCTGGTTGATTGAACAAGCTGGTTTTAAGGGCAAACGTTTTGGGGATGCGGGAATTCATAAAAATCAAGCCTTAGTATTAGTGAATTATGGAGGCGCGACTGGGCAGGAAATTTTAGATGTTTCCAAAGACATACAAGCTACAGTTTTACGTGACTTTGGCATTGCTATTGAGGCGGAAGTGAATATCATTTAATTCTAGGATTTATGTACATACCCAAAGACTACCAACTTGAAGACACAGAAGAAATTCATGCTTTTTTACGTCAATATGGATTTGCGGTATTGGTCAATCAAACTCGAGGGAAATTATGGGCGACACATATCCCTCTTTTATTGGATTTTGATGGGCAAGGCAATCCTTTATTCCTAGGTCATATTTCCAAAATGAATCCCCAGTCAGAAGGGTTTGCTGAAAACGAAGATGTATTAGCTGTATTTACAGGACCTCATCATTATATTTCTTCTTCTTGGTATGATCATGAAAACGTACCTACATGGAATTATGAGGCGGTACATGTATATGGAAAAGTTCATATTTTAACTCATGCCGAAGCTTTGGAATCCCTTTCCAAATTGGTTGACCATTATGAAAAAGACTCTGAGAAACCCATTCGAGTTGCCGATTTATCCGAAAAAACCATGCGTGAGTCTCGAGGAATTATTGCCTTTTCAATTGAGATTACGGCTATAGAAGGGCAAAAAAAATTATCTCAAAATCGAGACGCTAAAAACTATCAAAACATCATCCGTTCATTAGAAAAACTCAATGATAATGAGGCTTTAGCACTAGCTAAATTAATGAAAGAGAATCGAAAATAGAATCGTCAAAAATTCCACTTACGACATTCAAAAATACCAATTCATTTTGTACATTTGCACACCTTTTTAAAAGACGAAAAAGCATTATGTTACTACCTATTTTTTGTTTGTTTGCAACCGTTGTATTTATCCAATTCCTCTATTACATAGTGATATTTGGCAAGTTTTCATTTGCAAAGCCACAAGCATTGGCGCCAAAACGCATTCCGATTTCGGTGATTGTATGTGCGAAAAACGAAGAAGAAAACGTGAGAAAGTTTGTTCCTTTATTGGCTGAACAAAATTATGCCACATTTGAAATTGTATTGATCGATGATGCTTCTAGTGACAATACGTTAGAAGTTTTCGAAGAATTTGAAAAAATGTATTCCAATATAAAATTGGTTAAAGTAGAGAATAACGAGGCGTTTTGGGGCAATAAAAAATTTGCACTTACATTAGGTATTAAGGCTGCTAAATATGATTATTTATTATTTACTGATGCCGATTGTTATCCTACTTCAAAAGATTGGATTACTACAATGAGTTCACAGTTTACAATGCATAAGAACATTGTTTTGGGCTATGGTGCTTATGAAAAAATTTCGAATTCCTTTTTGAATAAAATCATCCGATTTGAGACTTTAGTTACTGCCACACAGTATTTTTCTTGGGCACAATTGGGCAAGCCCTATATGGGTGTTGGACGCAATATGGCTTACAAAAGAGAAGAATTCTTTAAGGTAAGAGGTTTTATGGATCATATGAAATTGCGTTCAGGAGATGATGATTTATTCATCAATCAGGCGGCAACAGGTGATAATACAACTGTTTGTTATTTGCCCGACAGTTTTACGTATTCGATGCCTAAAACCACTTTTAAAGAGTGGTTTACACAAAAGCGACGACATGCTTCCACAGCAAAACATTATAAATTATTTGATCGCAATCAATTGGGTTTATTTTATGTCACCCAATTATTATTCTTGGTATTACCGATTGTATTATTAGCGTTTCAATTCCAATGGATAGCGGTAGTTAGTATTATTGGATTTCGGTATTTATTTAGTTGGTTAGCTTTGGGATTTGCAGCGGGCAAATTAAAAGAGAAAGACGTTATGTATTGGTTTCCTCTTATTGAAATCATAGTAATCCTTACCCAATTGAATGTATTTATTAGTAATACTTTCTCAAAACCCGTGCATTGGAAATAAGCCACTATATAGAACAAGCTAAAAAAGGGGATCAAGTAGCCTTTACTTTTTTGTTAGATCATTATTGGAATGAAGTCTATGGCTTTATGTTGAAGCGCACGGAGAACGAGACTGATTCTGAAGACATTACAATTGAAACCTTTTCTAAGGCCTTTGACAAGATTGCTACTTACAATCCTGAATTTCAATTCAACACTTGGTTGATTGCCATTGCTAAGAATGTACACATTGATTTATTGCGGAAGAAAAAATCCACTTTATTTGTAGAGATTACCGATGAAGAAGATCAACAAGCCTATAATATAGCTGATAGTTCCCCTTCTGCGGAGGATGATTTGATTACAGAGCAAAACCTATCTCGATTGTTGCAATACATTAAAGAATTGAAGCCCCATTATCAAGAAGTGATACAATTGCGTTATTTTCAAGAAATGAGTTATCAAGAAATTGCGGAGCAGTTACAAGAGCCTTTGAGCAATGTCAAAATCAAACTGTTGCGCGCCAAAAAACTCTTGGCTGAGATTATTGAAAGCACTCAATAACCCTTTATTCGCAACACTTTTTAAATTTCAATATAAACTTTTCAGATAATCTCCTAAAAAAGTAGTGTTTTCACATACTAAACGGATTTTTATTGCGTTATACTAACAAACACCCTTTGCTTATGTAACATAGATACTTAACTCTAAAACAATTAAATTATGTCAAACGTTAGTATTTATGACAAAAGCTGGATAGATCTGGTTTTTGAAGACAAAAACAAAGATTATGGTGCGTATCAATTGCGCCGAGATAATCCGAAGACCACTTTGATGGCTTTGCTGGGTGGTGTATTATTTATCTTTTCTATTTCTGGGTTGGGATTATTCCTTTCCTCTTTTGGTGAAAAGCCGGATATCATTATTAATTGTCCGATGGGGCCTACTATTAGACCTGTGGAATTTCATCCTGAGACGGTAAAACCTACCCATCCTGTGACACAACCCAAACAGCCTAAAACACCGGTATCTTTGGCTCATGCTGTAGTGGCGAAAACTCCGGAAGTAGTAGCTGAAATTCCTAAAACCAATGCTCCTATTGCACCAACCTCAACAGGCACTCCGGGTGAAGGCACAGGAAATCCAATTCCTAGTGGACCTGAAGGACCTGCCGTTGTTAGTGCTCCTGTACTTTCAGAAAGCAAAGAACCTGTTACTTCCAATGAATTGGACAAACTTCCACAATATCCTGGAGGGATTGAACGCTTTTATCAATATGTAGGCAGTCATTTGGACAAACCAGAAGCTGATGAATCCATTACCTCTGTCAAAGTAATTATGTCTTTTGTGGTTGAGATTGATGGCAGCATGACCGACATTAAAGCTTTGCGCAGTTCTGACAAAGAATTGGAAAAATCGGCCATTAAAGTTTTGAAGGGGCTAAAAACCAAATGGGCTCCTGGCAAAAAAGACGGAGCGAGTGTTCGTACTTTGTATGTATTACCCATCCGTGTTGATTTCTAATTGTGGTTAAAAAAGAAACCCTGCTTAGAGCAGGGTTTTTAATTCTATAAAACAGATCGTATTTAATCGTTATTTTCGATACTCTTATACGCATCAATTACTTTTTTCACTAGGCGATGGCGCACAATATCTTTATCATCCAAGTAAATGATACCGATACCCTCAATATCTTTTAGAACTAACAAGGCTTCTTTTAAACCTGAAATGGTCCTTCTAGGCAAATCGACTTGACCGGGGTCACCTGTGATGATAAACTTGGCATTTTTTCCCATACGCGTTAAAAACATTTTCATTTGGGAGTGCGTTGTATTTTGGGCTTCATCTAAAATCACAAACGCATTATCTAAGGTTCTACCTCTCATAAAAGCCAAGGGTGCAATTTGGATAATTCCTTTTAACAGATAATCCTCTAAGGTTTGGGGAGGAATCATATCTCGGAGCGCATCATACAGCGGTTGCATGTAGGGATCTAATTTCTCCTTCATATCTCCGGGCAAGAAGCCTAAATTTTCTCCAGCTTCCACAGCGGGACGTGTTAAGATGATTCGCTTAACTTGTTTTTCTTTTAATGCTTTTACAGCGAGCGCTACTCCGGTATATGTTTTTCCGGTTCCGGCTGGTCCTACTGCAAAAACCATATCATTTTTTAGAACATATTCCACTAACTTTTGTTGGTTAGGCGTCATGGCTTTAATTAGCTTTCCTCCTAGTCCGTGCACTAAAATTTTATCATGGTCTGGCATCCGTTGTTCTTCGTTTGAATTGCTTTGAATTACGCGATCGATTACATTGGCATCAATGTTATTGTATCGAGTAAAGTGCAGCATTAAACGATTGAACCGATTTTCGAATTCATCCAATTCTTCCTTTTCACCAAAAGCTTTCAAGGTCGTACCACGAGCTACTATTTTGAGTTTGGGATAGTATTTTTTAATGGTTTCAAGATGCATGTCTTGAGCGCCCCAAAATTCTTTTGGAGCAATGTCGTGTAATTCAATGATACGTTCGTTCAAGAGCAGAGGTATTAAATTAAAATAATTTGCTTTATATTAGTAGCTTTGTATCCAAATTTATCAAATAATAGGTTCCGTTTAACGATAGTCCCCTTCTATTTCTAGCAAGTTATAAACAATTGCTGTCGATAATCAAGCGTTGAATCCTGTTATTCAAATTCTGTAGGTCTGAAACCCAAAAACGATTAAAAATATGTTTATTAGAATAGTTAAGATGAGTTTTCATGAAGCCAATATTCCTTTGTTTTTAGAGAATTTTAATCAAATCAAAGAGCAGATTCGAGGCAGTAAAGGAAATTGCTTATTGGAATTGTATCAAGACCAACAAAATCCTTGTATTTTCTTTACTTATAGTTATTGGGAGACTCCAGAAGACTTGGAAAACTATCGGCAATCGGCATTGTTTGATTCTGTATGGACATTTACTAAAAAACTCTTCAATGACAAGCCTGAGGCCTGGAGTGTAGATAAATTAGTAAGTTTAACATAGATGTCGGTTTTAAGTTCTTATTTTTGCCATTCAACAGTATAAAAAAACATGAAATCAATAGCATTACGTGAAATTAAATCCTTTTTCGGATCGCCTATAGGATATATGGTAATTGCCCTATTCTTATTATTAAACGGATTATTTCTTTGGGTATTTGATGGAGAATACAATTTACTTCAAAGCGGTTTTGCGGACTTGAGTCCCTTTTTTACTATTGCCCCTTGGATTCTATTATTTCTTATACCAGCGGTTACTATGCGTAGTTTTTCAGATGAAATAAAACAAGGCACCATTGAATTATTGTTAACCAAACCCTTATCAATATGGCAAGTGGTGAATGGTAAGTTTATTGGGGCTTTTTTATTAATTGTTATGGCCTTAGTACCCACTTTGGTTTATGTATACGTTTTATATGGACTAGGTATGCCCGAAGGCAATATCGATATGGGAAGCACTATGGGTTCCTATTTTGGTTTGTTGTTCTTAATAGGTTCCTACACTAGTATAGGCATCTTCACCTCTACCCTTTCTGAAAATCAGATTGTGGCCTTTTTACTTTCAGTACTAGGTTGTTTTATATTCTATTTTGGATTTGAAGGACTATCTACACAAGTTAAAGGCTGGGAAGACGTTATAGCGCTATTGGGCATGAATTATCATTTTAAGAGTATGTCAAGAGGTGTCATAGATACTCGAGATGTCCTCTATTTTATTAGTATTTCATTCCTGTTTTTATCGTTGACCGTATTTAAATTAAAATCATTGAAATCGTAATGAGCGCATCCAAAAACAACTTCAAAAAAATAATCACAACCCTAGCATTGCTAGTCGTTTTGAACTTGGCGGGTCATTTTGTTTTCAAACGATTTGATTTAACTGCTGATAAAAGATACACCTTATCGCCTACCTCTTTACAAATTGTTGCTGATGTTAAAGAGCCTTTATATATAGACATCTTTTTAGACGGGAATTTCCCTGGAGAATTTAAAAAACTACAAACGGAGACCCAGCAATTGTTGGAAGAGTTTAAATCTCAGAATTCCAACATCATATTTCAATTTGTGAATCCGTTAGAAGACGAAGAACAACGGGACAAAACCATGCAATCCTTTATTGAGCGTGGTATGACCCCAGTTAATGTTACCGTTAATGACAAAGGCCAACAAACACAAGAAGTGGTTTTCCCATGGGCTGTTGCCAACTGTGGCACTAGAAGCATTAAAATACCATTATTAAAAAATATGATGGGTGCATCTACGGCAGAAAAAGTTGTTAGTTCTGTACAGCATTTGGAATATGCCTTTGCGAATGCTATCAATACGGTATCCAAAGAAAAACAAAAAAAGGTAGCCGTTATCAAAGGGAATGGTGAATTGCATGACATTCTTATTGCTGATTTTGTCAAATCGGTTCGAGACAATTATTATATAGGTACGTTTACATTAGATTCGGTAGCAAAAAATCCTGTAGAAAGTTTGAAGTATTTGAATAAATATGATTTGGCCGTAATTGCTAAACCTACAGAAGCTTTTAGTGAGGAAGAGAAAGAAGTATTAGACCAGTATATTATACATGGAGGCAAAACCTTATGGTTGGTAGACCAAGTTTCTATGGAAATGGACAGTTTGTACAATCAAAATGGCGCTAATTTGGCTTTTCCAAGAGATTTGAATTTGAATGATATGTTCTTCAAATATGGGTTTAGAATGCACAGTGACCTGATTAAAGACATCATGGCCACTCCAATAGCCTTGGCAACTGGAGAACAAGGAAGTGCGACCCAGTATACCCAATACCCTTGGTTTTTCTCTCCGATGATCTATCCTACTCAAGGCACTAAAAACGCTATTGTCAGCAATTTGGATGGCATTAAATTTGAGTTTACCAATCCGATAGAGCCTTTAAAAAACGACATCAAAAAGACTGTATTATTGCAATCTTCCCCTTATTCTAAGCTTATAGGAACCCCATCGGAAGTTAATTTAAAAATGGTTTCCGAGCGCCCTGAGCAAAAAGATTTCATGGGTTCTGGTAACTTTCCAGTAGCGTTACTTTTGGAAGGAAAGTTTCATTCTACATATGAAAACCGGATATTACCCTTTCAAGATGCTAGTTATAAAAACAGATACAAATCCAGTAAGATGATTGTAATTTCAGATGGAGACGTCATCAAGAATCAATTGGATAAGAACTTCCAGCCCTTGGAATTAGGCTATGACAAGTGGACTAATAATTTTTATGCCAACAAAGAGTTCTTGTTGAATTGTGTCAATTATATGTTGGATGACAATGGACTTATCAACATCCGCAGTAAAGAAGTAAAATTACCCCTATTAGACAAAGAAAAAGTATATGCTCAATACACCCAATCTCAGGTCATAACTGTAGCAGTACCAATAGTTATCCTAATCCTTTTTGGGCTTGCCTTTACTATTTTACGCAAGCGTAGGTATAGTAAGTAATGTTAATAAAAAACTTTTTGAAATCTATTAGTTTACGATATATTTGTAAAAAATAAATTCCTATGAAATTTATAGTATCCAGTTCCTACTTATTAAAGCAGCTCCAAGTTTTGGGTAGTGTTATCAACAGTAGTAATACTTTACCCATTTTAGATAATTTCCTTTTTGAATTAGATCAAAACGCCTTAACGGTATCTGCGTCTGATTTAGAAACCACTATGTCGGCCACTTTAGAGATTGATTCAAGCAGTCAAGGAAGTGTAGCTGTACCTGCCAAATTATTATTAGATATATTAAAAACCTTTCCTGAGCAACCTTTAACTTTTAGTGTTGAGGAAAATAGTACTATTGAAATCAGTTCTAATTCGGGAAAATATGCCATTGCTTATGCTCCAGGCGAAGAGTTTCCTAAATCGGTAAACTTAGAAGAACCATCTACTACTGTAGTACCATCTGAAGTATTGGCCACTGCAATAAGTAAAACCATATTCGCTGCAGGTAATGACGATTTACGTCCGGTGATGAGCGGTGTCTTTTTCCAGTTTTCACCAGAAGGATTGATCTTTGTTGCTACTGATGCGCACAAATTGGTAAAATATGCTCGTACGGATGTAAAAGCTTCTCAGGTAGCTGATTTTATCATGCCTAAAAAACCTTTGAATATCTTAAAAGGAATTTTGGGTACTTCTGAATCGGATGTTACTATTGAGTATAATGATTCTAATGCTACTTTTTCGTTTGACAGTTATGTATTGACTTGTCGATTGATTGATGGTAAATATCCAAATTATGAAGCGGTAATTCCAAAAGAGAACCCTAATAAACTGATGATAAACCGAGTTTTATTATTGAATTCTGTTCGTCGTGTTGCTATTTTCTCTAACAAAACTACCCATCAAATTCGTTTAAAAATTGCGGGAGCTGAATTGAATATTTCGGCTGAAGATATTGATTATTCGAACAAAGCTGAGGAGCGTTTGACTTGTGATTATCAAGGAGACGACATGCAAATTGGTTTTAACTCTCGATTCTTATCGGAGATGTTAACGAATTTACAATCGGATGAGATTATGTTAGAAATGTCTATGCCTAACCGCGCGGGTATCCTTACTCCTATTGACGGATTAGATGAAGGCGAATCGGTAACTATGTTAGTTATGCCGGTTATGTTGAACAACTAATAAAACCAACCCATTATACAAAAAAAGCGTCTTCCTAGGAAGACGCTTTTTTTTATTCGTGAAAAGCCAAGATGGGCGTTTTTAGGTGGTAGGATAATTTTTGAGTCGTGGTATTGGAAAAGAGTTCTACAAAGAAATTACGTTTATAGGTCAGCATGGCCAACAGATCAACAGGATGTTGTTCCAAATAATTCGAAATTGCAACTTTAACATCAGAACCCGGAACAATTACAAACTGCAATGGTTCTTCCTCATCAAAATGAGATTCCCAGCGTTTAATTGTTTCTTCTGTCACATCTGAAGATGGTGTTTTAATGTAAACACATTTGACTTGTGCTTTCATTTTTTTGGCAAAAAGCAGCACTTTTACTAAGGCTTCAATATCTTTTTCTCTAAAACGTGTAGTAAAGGCAATTGTTTCCATTTTTTTGTATTGGGCTATAAGTGGCACACTTAAAACTGGCACTTGCACATCTGCAATCACAGAGCCCGCATTGGTGCCAATAAAAGTTTCTAACCAACCCGTAGCACCTTTGGTTCCCATCACTACAAAATCTATATTTTCTTGTTTGACCACCTTTTTGATATTGTATACTAAATCCCCATCCATCAAAATATGGTTCAATTGGATGTGCTCTCCTCCCCTTGATTCTGCCAAGGCTCTAAGTTTGGGCAACTCTGCTTTGAAGTGATCAAAATTAGTTAACTCGATAGCTTCGTAAATTGTAGCATAATTAATCGGCATTGACTGGCTATCTACAATAGGTAATTCAAAGGTGTGGAGCAATAGTATTTCTGCTTTCAGCACTTTGGCCATTTCAAGGGCATATACAAATGCATTGACTGAAGTTTCAGTAAAATCTAAAGGAACTAAAATCTTTTTCATGGTATTCAACATTTATTGACACTCTCAAATTTAATCATTTTTAAGCACATATGTCCCTACATTCTAGAATATATTGTTGCCATGTTTTAGAAAAAGGGTTCGTATTTTTTTAAAGTTTGACGAAATCTTATTTAGTACCTTTGCGCACAAAGAACCCATTCTTTATGATTTCACAAGAAACAATTGTTGCCTTAGCCTCTCCCTCTGGAGCTGGAGCTATAGCTGTAATCCGACTATCTGGAAGTAATGCACTTGCCATCGCTGAAACAATATTTCAATCCGTTTCGGGCAAATCCATTCAACACCAAAAAACCCATACGATACATTTGGGTCATATCGTAGAAGGCACCAAGGTATACGACCAAGTGTTGTTGTCTTTATTTAAAAATCCGAATTCATATACAGGAGAAGATGTAGTTGAAATTTCATGTCATGGCTCTACGTATATACAGCAACAAATCATACAGCTTTTATTGCGCCAAGGATGCCGCATGGCACAGCCTGGTGAATTCACGTTAAGAGCTTTTCTTAATGGGAAGCTTGATTTATCCCAAGCAGAGGCTGTTGCTGATTTAATTTCTTCGGATAATGAAGCCAGTCATCAAATTGCCATGCAACAGATGCGAGGCGGTTTTAGTAATGAGATTGCCCATTTAAGAGAAGAGTTATTGAATTTTGCTTCCTTAATTGAATTGGAATTGGATTTTGCCGAGGAAGATGTAGAATTTGCCGACCGCACCCAATTCAAAGCCCTATTGAATCGCATAGAACTCGTTTTAAAGCGATTGATCGATTCTTTTGCCGTAGGTAATGTCATTAAAAACGGAATACCTGTTGCCATAGTAGGCGAGCCAAATGTGGGTAAATCCACTTTATTGAATGCCTTATTGAATGAAGAACGTGCTATCGTTTCTGAAATAGCGGGAACTACTCGAGACACTATTGAAGACGAGTTGGTTATACAAGGCATAGGATTTCGATTTATAGATACGGCGGGAATACGAGAAACAGAAGATGTGGTAGAAAGCATTGGTATAAAGAAAACCTTTGAAAAAATTGAGCAGGCTCAGGTGGTCCTGTATTTGTTTGAAGGTTTCAAGTTTCAAGTTTCAGGTTCGACCTATATCACCGAAATTAAGAAAGTCAAAAACAAGTATCCTTTGAAACCCTTATTGGTGGTTATCAATAAAATTGACTTATTAACAGAGGCCGAAATAGCGGACATACGTTTGCAATTACAAGCCTTGAACGTTACCCTTGAAACGATATCCGCAAAAGAAAACCTTGGTATTGACTCCCTTAAAAACCAGCTGATGTCCTTTGTCAATACGGGCGCTTTGCGCAATAATGAGACGATAGTTACGAATACGCGTCATTATGATTCCTTATTGAAAGCTTTGGAGGAGATCCAGAAAGTGCGTTTTGGTATGGACAGTAACTTATCCTCTGACTTGATGGCGATTGACATCAAGCAGGCTTTGTATTACTTTGGGGAGATCACAGGTGAAGTAACCAATGATGAGTTGTTGGGAAATATATTTGCTAATTTCTGTATTGGGAAGTAGCTAGCACATCAAAAATGATTCAATCCACTCTACGTCAACTCGCTAAATTAAAATACGAATATGTATTGTTTGGCATTGCTATCGTTTGGGTACTGTTTTTTTCCTATGTGCTTCAACTTAAGGCAGGCTTTTCAAAAGTGGGTGATGATGGGAGTTATTTGCATGCAGCCCAATTATTGTATACCAATTATAAAATAGACAATACGAGGCCCTTCTTCATTTCTATGGTATATGGATTACCCTATTTGTTTGGTTATTCATCAACTAGTGTTATTCAATGGGGAATTGTATTAAATTTTTGTTGTTGGTTTTTAACCGATTTATTTCTGTTTAGGATTGTTTCCCAAATCCTTGGGAGAAAAAAAGCATTTCTATTATCCTTGCTTTTCCTTTTTTGTATTGGTTATTTGGCAGATGCCTTTCATTTCCTTCCCGAATGTATTTTTATTGCGTTGCTTGTTTTGGCTGTATATTACTTACGTCAATACTTTACCACTCAAAAGCATTACTACATCACGTTGGCAATAGCCCTATTGTTTTTGAATGCTTTGGTAAAACCCGTATCTGTTGGTTTAGCGGTACTCACAATCGTATTTTTCTTTCCAAAATGGAAAGCATTAATTTATACTAAATCATTTGCGTTTCTACTAGTTGTAATAGCCCTACTTTTTGTTCAGATGTATTCTTTAAAAAAGAAGTATGGTGATTTCACATTAAGTTATATTGGTTCCATTACCTATTACAATTATTTAGGAGCAAAGGCAGATTGTTACAAAAAAGGAATACCCTATATACCTGGGAAGAATGAGCGCACATATGCCTTTACCCGATTATCGAATCATGAAATGAAATTGAGGGCTACTGCTGATTTTAAGGACCAACTAAAACACAATACCTTTAATCTTTTTAAAGCCTATTTGTATTGTATGTATTCTAATTCAAGCAAGGGTAGTTTTATAGTGAGTGAATGTAGCAACGAGAAACATACACTCTATTTCTCTACATTTCAATTTATTTTTAAGGCTTTGTCAAAAATTCAAAATATAGTCTTTACGGGCATTAGTCTTTTACTTGTTGGTTTTCACCTAATGAAATCGAGAAATAAGCACCCCTTTTACTTTATTGTATCTGCATTTATCTTATACCTCTTTCTTATATCGGCATTATCTTGCTATCAATGCGATCGATTTCATATCGTTTTTTACCCCCTTTTATTTATTCTTTTAGCTTCACATTTCAAAAACATGATTTCAAAAAAAGCTAAACAGCTCTAAGTTGATAAAAACAAAAAGCCAGTTACAAACTGGCTTTTTTATTTACTGTATATTCTAATTTATTTCCAACCTCCACCAAGGAATTTGTACATATTCACTACGGCATTTAGTTGATCCCTTTTGGTTTCAACCAATTCCAATTTGGATTCTAATGCATCACGTTGTGTCATCAATACTTCAAAATAATCTACTCGAGCCGACATGAATAAATCATTTGCTGCACTAATTGCATTATTTAGCGCATCTACTTGTTTGGATTTCATGGTATAACTTTTATCTAAATTTTGGATTTTAGATAATTGGGATGACACTTCCATATACGCATTTAAGATGGTGCGTTCGTAATTATACAAAGCTTGTAATTGGCGTGCATTTGCATTTTTAAATTCGGCTTTAATTGCATTTCTATTGATAAGCGGTGCTGCAATATCCCCAGCTAACGAATACAAAATGGACTCTGGAAGTTTAAACAAATACGAGGTTTTAAAAGCTTGTAATCCATAAGAAGCTGAGATTCCAAGAGAGGGGTAAAATTCGGCGCGTGCTACTTTCACATCTAATTTTGCTGCGGCCAACTCCAATTCGGCTTGTTTGATATCGGGTCTATTGGCCAACATTTGGGCAGGTATGCCTGCATTGACAGCAGCCGATTGAATATTTAGAAAATGAGTTCTATCTCTTTTTATTTCTTGTGGAAAACGACCTAATAAAAAGTTAATTCGATTTTCTGTTTCGCGTATCATTTGCACTGTTTCATATTCCATATGTTGGGACGCTAACACTTCTGCTTGGAATTTTTGAACAGCAAGTTCTGTAGCGCGCGCGCCTTCTTTTTGGACTTTAACGATTTCTAAAGCATTGTTTTGCAATTTGATATTTTGTCTGATAATATCCAGTTGGCTATCCAATGAAAGTAATTCGTAGTATGAATTAGCTACTTCTGCTACAAGGCTAGTAACTACAAAGTTTTTGCCTTCTACAGTAGCTAGATAACGACTTACTGCTGCTTTTTTGGAGTTGCGAAGTTTTTTCCATACATCTACTTCCCAATTGGCATAAGCAGCTACACCAAAATTAGTTAATGGATCGGGCATTTCTTTACCTGGCATAATCTCAGTTGTAGCATCACCTGCACCTTGACTCGTATATCGTCCCACTTTCTCTACTCCTGCACCTGCTTTAATTCCTACAGTAGGTAATAGAGCTCCTTTTCGGATGCGAATATCGTTTTTAGCGATTTCGATTTCCTGTAATGTAATCATCAACTCTTGATTGTTTTTTAGAGCCGTATCAATTAATTCATTGAGGTAAGGATCCTTGAAAAAAGTTCTCCAAGGAATGGATGACATATTGGTAGTGTCTTTGCTTGCTTCAAACGATTCAGGCACAGAAGCAGTAGCTTTTGATTCAACAATAGCGGGTGCTTTACAGCTTATCACCGCTAAGCAAAAGCCTAGGGGTATAAGGTATTGGTATGTTTTAAATTTATACATTGTGTTCAATTTCTTCAGTTAATGGATTTTCGTCTTCTTTTTTAACAAATTTGGTTTTTTCGGAGATGGTTCCAAAAATGAAATACAAGCCCGGTATAAGTAGTACCCCAAACACAGTTCCTAAGAGCATTCCTCCTGCCGATGCTGATCCAATGGTTCGATTACCCACAGCACCTGGTCCTGAAGCAAATACAAGCGGTATTAATCCAGCAATAAAGGCAAAAGACGTCATCAAAATAGGACGGAACCGTACAGCGGAACCCTCGATTGCAGCATCTAAAACCGACATTCCTTGCGAATGCTTCTGGGCTGCAAATTCTACAATTAACACCGCATTCTTACCTAATAAACCGATAAGCATAACCATGGCTACTTGAGCATAAATATTATTTTCGAGTCCGAATAATTTTAAGAATAAAAATGCCCCAAATACTCCTACCACTAAGGAAAGAATTACCACAAACGGGAGTATAAAGCTTTCGTATTGGGCTGCCAAGATTAGGTAAACAAATCCAAGACAGATTAAGAAGATATAAATAGCTTCATTACCACGTGCTACCTCATCTTTAGAAATTCCGGCCCAGTCAATAGCGTATCCACGAGGAAGGCTTTTAGCTGCTACTTCATTAATGGTATTAATAGCTTCTCCACTACTGTATCCTGTAGCTGACTGTCCACTGATTTCAGATGCCGTATACATATTTTGGCGCGTAATTTCAGATAGCCCATACACTTTATCCATTTTCATGAAGGCAGAGAAAGGCACCATTTCATCTCGGTTGTTTTTGACATATAATTTCAAAATATCTTCAGGAAGCGCACGGTATTCTGGTGCGGCTTGAACCATTACTTTGTATTGTCTTCCGAATTTGATGAAACTGATTTCATAATTACTACCAATTAAAGTAGATAATGTATTGGTAGCATTCTCGATTGTCACCCCTTTTTGCTGTGCCAAGTCATTATCGATATTAAGCATATATTGAGGGAAACTAGCACTAAAGAATGTAAATACAGAAGAAAGTTCTTTGCGTTTGTTTAGTTCTTTTACAAACTCATTACTTACCTGTTCCATTTTTTTATAATCGCCTGTACCGGTTTTATCCAGTAAACGAAGCTCAAAACCTCCTGCGGCTCCATATCCTGGTACTGCGGGTGGTTGGAAGAACTCAATGGTTGCCCCAGAGATATCTTTTGATTTTTCTTCCAATTCTTTCATCACTTCTTGGCAAGATTGTTTACGGTCTTCCCAACTTTTCAAGTTGATTAAACAAGTCCCTGAGTTGGCACCTGTACCTTCTGTAAGAATCTCATAACCCGCCAAAGATGACACCGATTGTACTCCCGGAATATCCTCGGCAATCTTTTGTAATTTCTCTGCGATTTGGTTTGTTCTTTCCAGGGTTGAACCTGGCGGAGTTTGGATTACAGCATAGAACATCCCTTGATCTTCATTAGGTATAAATCCAGAAGGAACACTACTACTCAAGAAGTAAGTACCGATACTGAATCCTATTAACATACCAAAAGTTACAGTTCTTCTGTTTACAATTTTTTCAAGAAGGCTTCTGTATTTATCCGATACGCCACCAAACCATTTATTAAATCCTTCCACGATACGGTTAATAGGCGTTCTCTTTTTAGGTTTACCATGTGTATTTTTCAACATCATAGCACAAAGTGCTGGAGTTAATGTTAGTGCGATTAAACCTGACAATACAATTGAGGTCGCCATAGTGATTGAGAATTGTCGGTAAAAAATACCAACTGGTCCTGACATGAATGCAACCGGAATAAATACTGCAGCCATTACAAAAGTAATGGCGATAATAGCCCCACTCACTTCATGCATAGCCTCTTTAGTTGCTTTTCTAGCGGAGAGGTTTTTGGTTTCCATCTTGGCATGAACGGCTTCTATTACCACGATGGCGTTATCCACAACGATACCAATAGCTAAAACTAATGCGAATAAAGTGATTAGGTTTAAAGTAATACCGAAGTATTGCATAAAAATGAACGTTCCAATTAAAGAAACAGGAACTGCAATGGCTGGTATCAATGTTGAGCGCCAGTCACCCAAGAACAAGAACACTACTAATCCAACCAGAATAAAGGCTTCAATCAAGGTATGAATTACTTTTTCAATAGAAGCGTCTAAGAATTTAGATACGTCATAACTGATTTCATAATCCATTCCTTTAGGGAAAGAACTTCCTTTAATTTCAGCTAATTTAGCCTTAACATCTTTGATTACTTGACTCGCATTACTTCCATACGATTGTTTTAATACAATAGCAGCAGAAGGTTTCCCATTCAAGTTTGAATAGATATCGTACATTGAGCTACCGAATTCTACATTGGCTACATCTTTTAGACGTAGCATTTCTCCATCGGCATTTGACCTCAATATAATATTATCATATTCTTCTTTTGTGGTATATCGCCCTGAATATTTCAATACATATTCAAAGGCTTGAGAGCGTTTACCTGAACTTTCCCCAGTTTTACCTGGTGAAGCTTCTAAACTTTGTTGGGCCAGTGCTTCCATTACCTCATCGGCAGAAATTTTGTAGGCCAACATTCTATCGGGTTTTAACCAGATACGCATGGCGTATTCACGGTTCCCTAGGATATCGGCAAATCCTACACCATCTACCCTTTTTAGCTCCGATAGAATATTGATATCGGCAAAGTTGAATAGAAATTTCTGGTCAGTATTTTTGTCTGTACTGTATAAGTTGATATACATCAACATATTGGATTCTTCCCGTGTAATTTTAACTCCTTCACGAACCACCAAGGGAGGTAGTTTGTTAACTACAGAAGCCACACGATTTTGTACGTTAAGCGAGGCTTGGTTAGGATCGGTTCCTAAATTAAATACGATTTGGATAGTTCCTTCACCGTCATTACCCGCATCGGAAGCCATATATTTCATTCCGGGTACTCCATTCAACGCTCTTTCAAGTGGAAGAATGGCCGATTTGATCATTAATTCGTTATTAGCCCCAGGGTATTCTACCGTTACATTTACTTTAGGCGGTGATATACTAGGAAATTGTGTTACTGGCAGTGATATTAGTGCCAGTGCTCCTAGGAATACTATGATGAGCGATATTACTATTGATAATACCGGTCGTTGTATGAATCTGCTAAACATTGCTTATTGGATTTAGGATTACTCTGCTTTCAGTTTCAGATTGGCTAATACCTCTTCAGGTTTTTGGTACACATATTCTATTTTGTCATCATCTTTTGCTTTTTGAACACCTTCAAGCAAAATTTTATCGGTAGCCGTAAGACCGCTTTTCACTACATATAAATCAGGCAAATCACCTGTGATAGTAATTTCTCTTGATTTTAATTTATTATCATTTCCAACTACAAATACGTACATTTTGTCTTGTATTTCATAAGTCGCTTTTTGCGGAATAACAATGGCATTTTTCACTGGTACAGTCATTTCTACTTTACCTGTTTCACCATTTCGCAATAGTTTATCATTGTTAGGGAATTTTGCTCTAAACGCAATATTTCCTGTTTCAGGATCAAATTCACTTTCGATAACTTCTACCTTCCCTTTGTATTTCAATCGTTCATTATTGGCCAATAACAAGCTTACTTGACTGTCTCCACGATCTTTACTATCCGTTTGATATTGTAAATACTCGGGTTCAGACACATTGAAATAGGCAAACATTTGGCTGTTATCTGAAAGGCTAGTTAACAATTCGCCTTCATCGATTAGACTCCCTAATTTTTTAGGTATACGGTCAATCGTTCCATCAAATGGCGCTCTGATTTCGGTAAATGACAAATGTAATTTAGCCATAGCGACTTCGGCTTTAGCTTGTTCGTATTTAGCTTGAGCCAATGCTTGTTCACTTTTGGAAACTACATTTTTATCGGCAAGAGCTTTGGCATTTTGGAATTCGATATTGGCGGCTTTAGCTTCGGCTTCGGCTCTTTGTAATTCCGCTTCATACATTTGAGGCATAATACGGAACAATACTTGACCTGCTTTTACAAACTGGCCTTCATCTACATAGATATTTTGAAGAAACCCTTTTTCTTGGGCGCGAATTTCAATATTACGTACCGAACGAATTTGGGATACATATTCTTTGGTAAAAGCTGTATCTATTACAGCTGCATTGGTAACGGTAAATTTTCCCGTTTCTTCTTTTTCTTCTTTTTTTGTTGTACAACTTACTAGGCACAACACGGCTAAAAGCCCTGTAATAATGACATTTTTTTTCATAATAATATAAGAGAATTGGAGCGTATAAACGCAAAGGATTCAGAAATAAATTGAAATAGAAAATTACAATGATTGGTTAATTCCAATTAAAATTGTAAAAGTGTTGTATGCTATATAATCTAAAACGAGCCTTCAGGTTCGCTTAGATTAAATATGAAAACATATCAAATTCGCAACACTTGGAGTTTAATAAAAATAGGTGTAGGGTTACTACACAAAAAGGGGGATATAGGTATAAGACTATTATAATAATTGGATACATACCTATTAGATGTATACCAATACCCTAAGCCATTTAAATGCTTCTTTACGTTCCATACTTTAGCATCAAATTCATCGTGGAGATCTTCTCCAAAATGTTCTTCCTCTACATCCAAATCGGACTCTTCAAAAATTGTGTTGAATTGTTCTTTATTGGATAATTTTAATGAACGAGAGTAATTTTGATAATGGTTATACGAAGCAATTGCTTTATTCTGTTGTTTATCTGCATACAGCGATTGCTTGCCTCCAATAAGCAAGAAAAACAAACCAAATATATATAAAACAACTCTCATATTGGGGTCAAAAGTAAAGAAAAAAAGAAAAAGGAAAAAAGAAAAAAGAAATTAATAACAGGTTAAATCTTACGAAATCGATTGCATTTCGATTAAGAAATGCTTAATTTTTTGATTTATGTACTTTTTGATAAATTTATAGTTAATAAGGATATTGCTATGGAAAGAAAAAAAAGAAATTCGGGTATCCCTATCATTTTAATTGGAACCCTAGTTTTGGCGCAACAGCTCACCCGAATCCACTATGAACATATTAGAAAAGTGGATTTTGTTGTACTAGGGTCTTCACTTATTTTTATTGGCATTGGTTTATATGTCTATTTGAAAAAAAAATAAACAAATAGTCTCTACCCTTCGCTTCTACTTCGCTCCCCAATTTGTTGGCGCCACATGGCATAATACAATCCTTTTTCATTCACCAATTCTTCATGTTTCCCTTGTTCAATGATTTGTCCTTGTTCTAGTACAAAAATTTTATCGGCATGCATAATGGTAGATAATCGGTGCGCTATTAGGACTGTAATTTGATCTTGTTTTGAGGAAATGTCACGAATGGTTTGGGTTATTTCTTCTTCTGTTAGCGAATCCAAGGCTGAAGTAGCTTCATCAAAAATAAGCAGATGTGGATTTCTAAGTAGGGCCCTAGCAATTGACAATCTTTGCTTTTCACCACCAGAAACTTTAATACCACCTTCACCAATAGTTGTATCTATTCCGTTTTCGGCACGATACAATAAATTTTGACAGGCTGCTTTTTTTAAGACATCATTTAATTCTTCTTGAGTTGCATTTGGTTTCACAAAAAGCAGGTTGTCTTTTATAGTGCCTGAAAACAATTGGGCATCTTGCGTAACAAATCCCAATTGGTGTCTTAAAAGTGTAAGGTCAATATCAGATGCCTTTACATCATTATAATAAACAGCTCCTTCTTGAGGGGTATACAATCCCACAAGCAATTTTACCAAAGTTGTTTTACCACTTCCAGAAGGTCCAACAAAGGCTATAGTCTCCCCTACTTTTGCTTCAAATGAAATTTCTTTAACCGCATAGGATTTGGCTGTAAAATGTTTGAATGAAACCGAATCAAAACGCAAGTGTTGAATTACGCCAAAATCAATTGGGTTTGTGGGTACGGATTCACTTTTCGCTTCCATTAATTTGCTAAAATTATCCATAGAAGCTTTGGTCTCATTAAAAGTTGCAATTACATTTCCTAATTCTTGCAACGGATTGAATAGGAAGAAGGAAAAAAACATTAAAGTGATTAAATCCCCTGGTTTTATGATATCATTAAAAATAAATAGGTATAACACAAACACAAGGCTAGTTCTCATAAAATGCACTGTAGTACCTTGAATAAAACTTAAAGAACGAATAAAACGTACTTTTTTTAATTCGAGTCCTAATATTTTATTGGTTGTGGTATTTAACCGATTGACTTCTTGATTGGTTAAACCAAGGCTTTTTACCAATTCAATATTACGCAGTGATTCAGTTGTAGCACCAGCAAGGGCTGTAGTTTCATTTAAAATTTGGCGAGATACAACTTTAATTTTTTTACCTAAAAAAGAACTTATGACTGCTACAACAGGCACAGTGGCTAAAAAAATTGGGCCTAATAACCAATGGATGGATATGGCATAAATTATAACGAAAGTGATTCCGACTATGGTTTGAAAAATCATAGATATGGAGAGGGTTATAAATTTCTCACAGTCTATCTTAACTTTTTGAAGTTTACCTAGTGTTTCTCCACTTCGTTGGTCTTCAAAATCTTGAAAAGGTAATTGCAGTGCTTTTTTTATACCCGCAGTATACATTTGGGCTCCCGTTCGTTGAATAATAATATTAGTGAAATAATCTTGGAAATTTTTGGCTATTCTAGATATCATTGCTGCAGCTAAGGACAAGGCTAACCAGCCTAAAACAGTTTTCACAAAATACGATTGATTGTGATTAAAATGAGCCACACCGACACCACATTGATTCATTAATTTCCCAATAATAATGGAATCGCATAAAGAAAAGCATTGATTGATAGCTGCAAGTCCTAATGCAATCAATAATAATGCCTTGTGTTTTTTTAAATAACTATATAATATCTTCATAGGTCACTTTTTGGAGAAGGCAAAGCTACAATTAAAGAATCAAAAAAAGGCGTGCTATTAAAAGTACAACCCTAAAAAGAATGATATCCGTTACAGGTTTTTTTATTTTCAACAAAATCAGTAAATTATAGATGACAAATGTAATTAGGAAGTATTTTTTTTTATCTTTATAATACCATTAAAAAAATCACAAAAATTAGTGCTTATGAATGCTAATAGGTATTGGACAAAGCTTTCCAATTGGCTTATTACTAGACCAAACACAGCAGGATCGTTAGTATTTATACTCCTCTTAGTGTTATTGAGTTTTGTGATTAAATTACGGTTCAATATTATTCGTGAAAATCAGAGACGCGAGATGACCAACATCATTAATGTGGTTCATCATAATTTTGAACAATTGCTTAAAAACAGTTACTCAACTACTCTAACATTAGCCATGACCATTGATGACCATGGTATCCCTCAAAATTTTGAGAAAGTCGCCTCCAAGTTTGTTAAATCAAATGATTGTTTTGATGCCGTTCAACTTGTACCAAATGGAGTTATACGATATATATATCCTTTAAAAGGAAATGAAGCAGCATTAGGATTTGATGTTTTGAACACTCCAAATTTAAAACAAGATGCCTTAAAATCTATACAAACCAAATTAATCCATTTTGCGGGCCCTTTAGAATTAAAGCAGGGAGGTATAGGCGTTGTTGGGAGGTTACCTATTTTTAAACACAATAAATTTTGGGGGTTTTCTGCGGTCATGATACGCATGGAGACCTTATTAAGAACTACAGGAATTCATTCAATTGATGCGTCTAAATATTATTTTCAGTTTTCAAAAATAAATCCTTACACTGGTAAGGAAGAGTTTTTTTTAGCTAATAAATCCAGCTTTAAAAACAAATATTATCAAACTGTATCTATTCCGGATGGGGATTGGAAATTGTATTTAATTGCACGAGATGAAAATGGATTAATTTATCAAATTATTACCTCAATTACATTAGGATTCTTATTGTCCATAATTAGTGCTTTATGGATAACTGCACTGTTAAAAAAACCAGCCAAACTTGAATTGCTTATTCAACAACAATCGGAAAAGATATTAGAGAAACAAATAGAATTTAAAGCAATCTTTGAACAGGCTCCAACAGGTATTGCAAAAGTGAACAGTCAAAATGGAGGTTTTGTAGCCATTAATAAGACATTTTGCGAACTAGTAGGTTATTCGCATGATGAATTAATTAAAAGTAATTTCCAAAGTATAACACATCCTGATGATTTAAATTCAAACATGGATTATTTTGAACAAATGAAATTGGGAAAAATAAGTCATTTTGCACTTGAAAAAAGATATTTACATAAAAATGGGAAAACGATTTGGGTGAATTTAAGTGTGTCAAAACTTTCGAAAACTATTGACAACACTAGTTGTTATATCGCTATTATTGATGACATCACCGAGCGCAAAAAGGATGCTGAAGATTTAAAACAATCTTTTGAATTGGTATCAGAACAAAATCAAAGACTTCTTAATTTTTCGTATATCGTATCACATAACTTGCGTTCACATACGAGTAATATAGAAACTATTTCTGGTTTATTAGAATCCGCATCAAGTGATGAAGAGCGAAACGAAATGATTGGATTGCTTAAGAAAGTTTCGCATTCTTTGAATGAAACCATGGCGAATTTGAATGAAGTAGTAAGTATTAGAACCAATATCAATCTTACAATAGAGCGTTTAAATCTACATGACTACATAGATAATGCCAAAACAGTTTTGACAAAGCAAATTGAGATTAAAGAGGCTCAAATTCATAATTATGTTCATCCAACCGTTGAAATTGATTATAATACGGCTTATTTAGAAAGCATATTACTTAATTTCATATCTAATGCTATACGGTATAGTCATCCCAATCGTAGTCCTGAAATAACCTTGTCTTTTGATGATACTAAAAAAGCGCTTAAAATAAGTGATAATGGTATTGGAATCGATATGAAGAAAAATGGGGACAAACTATTTGGCATGTATAAAACATTCAACAACAATCCGGATTCAAAAGGAATTGGATTATTTATTACTAAAAACCAAATTGACACTATGGGTGGTCGTATTGAAACCGAAAGCGAATTGGATAAAGGAACTACATTCACTATTTATTTTAAATGAAAAACAAAGTAATTTGCATTATTGACGACGATCCAATATACCAATTATTGATCAACAAAATCATCACCATGTCTGAAACAGATTATGATGTTATTTCGTTTAAAAACGGAAAAGAAGCACTTGAACGATTTAAATTGGATATTGAAAACGATAAAAGTTTGCCTGAAATCATTTTATTAGATATTGAAATGCCCATTATGGATGGTTGGGACTTTATGACCGAAATTGACAAAGCATTAACCCAAAAGAACGACAAAACGGCTATTTATATTGTGAGTTCCTCTATAGCACATGAAGACAAAGAGAAGGCCAAAACTTTCCCGGAAATTCTTGGCTATTTTTCAAAACCCATGGACTCTAATAAGATATTAGAAATCACTAAAGTGATAAAAAAAGAATAGCCTATAATATCCCTATTCTTATACCATTTTATATTATTTTTACGGCATTAATTATTATTAATGTTAGAAGTATTCGGTTATATAGGTGCACTTTGCATTGGACTTGTCTTAGGTATCACTGGAGGAGGAGGTTCTATTTTAACTGTACCCATATTAGTTTATGTATTGCACTACAATCCATTAATTGCTACAGCCTATTCCCTATTTATCGTAGGAACAACGTCTGCTTTTGGCACGCTACAGAATTTCAAAAAGGGATTAGTTGCTCCAAAACCAGCCTTTCTTTTTGCGGCACCTTCGTTACTTGGTGTATACTTTACTCGAAAATTTCTGATTCATTGGTTACCCGATACACTTTTGTATATTGGTTCATTTCAGCTTTCAAAAGCCACATTTTTAATGTTGCTCTTTGCTGTTGTAATGGCTTTAGCAGCTTATTCTATGTTAAAGAGCTCGGCTTCAAATGAAATAAATACAGCCAAATCAAAACCACTATTTTTGGTTGTTTTGCAATTATTTTTTGTTGGGATTCTTATTGGCTTAATTGGAGCTGGAGGAGGATTTTTAATAATTCCCGCCCTAATTAAAATAGCCAAATTACCTATTAAAAAAGCAATTGGAACTTCCTTATTTATCATTACTATTAATTCGTTACTTGGATTTGTAGGGGATATCGAAAATACCGTAATTGCTTGGTCCTTTTTAATCCCTTTTACGATTACATCAATTATTGGAATTTTTATTGGAATGCGAATCCAACAGCATATTAATGAAAAATATTTAAAAACTATCTTCGGTTACTTTGTATTGATTATGTCTTTTATTATTTTTTACAAAGAAATATTCTCTTAACAAATCTCAAAGAATTCTTGTTTAGTACTTTTACATTTTAAATCACACAATTTATATATGAAAATTGAACAACTTTATACAGGCTGTATAGCACAAGCAGCCTATTACATTGAAAGCAATGGTGAAGCGGCTCTATTTGATCCATTACGTGAGGTGCAACCCTATATTGAAAAAGCACAAAAAGACAATGCTAAAATAAAATATATATTTGAAACCCATTTTCATGCGGACTTTGTATCAGGACATTTGGATCTAGCCAAAAAAAGCGGTGGTACTATAGTATATGGACCTACAGCCCAACCGGCATTCGAAGCTTTGATAGCTAAAGACCAACAGGTTTTTAAAGTTGGGGATTATTCCATTACTGCAGTACATACACCCGGCCACACACTTGAAAGCACTTGTTATTTACTTACTGACGAAAACGGAAAACAGCATGGAATTATTACGGGTGACACTTTATTTATAGGAGATGTAGGCCGTCCTGATTTAGCTCAATCTCTAACTAAAGAATTGACGCAAGAAATACTAGCGGGTTATTTATTTGATTCTTTGCGTACAAAAATAATGCCCTTAGACGATACATTAATAGTTTACCCTAGCCATGGTGCCGGTAGTGCCTGCGGCAAAAACATGAGTAAAGAAACTACAGATACTCTTGGAAATCAAAAACGCACCAACTATGCCTTGAGAGCAGATATGAGCAAAGAGGAATTTACCAAAGAGCTTTTAGATGGTCTTGGCACTCCTCCTGCCTATTTTCCACAAAATGTTTTATTAAACATTAACGGTTATGAAAGTATAGATACCGTTCTCAAAAAAGGCAATATTGGATTAACGGCTAAAGAATTCAACCAGATATCAAAACAAGATGACGTTATTGTCTTAGATGTTCGATCAGAGAACGACTTTATCACATCTCATATTCCTAATTCGATATTTATTGGTATTCAAGGAAGTTTTGCGCCTTGGGTAGGAGCTTTATTGCGCAATGTAACTCAAAAAATAGCATTAGTAATTCCAGAAGGAAGAGAAGAAGAAACTGTTACTCGTTTATCTAGAGTTGGATTTGACCAAGTGTTAGGCTATCTAAACGGAGGTATTTCTAGTTGGATTGAGGCTGGTTTTGAAACAGATTCAATTCGTTCGGTATCGCCAGAAGAGTTTTCAAAAAATTACACATCCAATACACCAGTAATTGACGCGCGGAACCCTGGAGAATACCAAGCGGAACATGTAAAAGATGCACTTAATATCCCGTTAGATCGCATCAATGAAAACATAGAAAACATACCTATTACTGAGGAATTCTATCTGCATTGTGCTGGAGGCTATCGCTCTGTCATTATGGCTTCTATATTAAAATTGAATGGGATACACCACTTTATCAATGTAGAGAAAGGCATGAATGGCATTAAGCAAACTGACATCCCTTGCACCCAGTTTGTTTGTCCCTCAACACTAAATAAATCATAAAAAAACATAAATAACTATGGTGCAAAATGCAAATTAGATACATTTGCACCAAAATTTGTAATATTCAAAACATGAAAAAAATACTTCTAATCGCAACAGTTTCTATCCTATTATTTTCTTGCAAAAAAGTAGGTGATGGCGAATTTTTAATTACTGGTACTATTAAAGGAATGAAAACCGGATTGATCTTTTTACAAAAAGAAGCTCCGAACGGAATGGGAATAGTAAACATCGATACGGTAAAAATTGTTGATGATAAATTTGAATTTAAAGGAAAAGCAGATGAACCAGCCATAACAGTTTTAGAAATTCAAAATGTTCATGGTAAAATTCCATTTATATTAGAACAAGGTGAAATCACTATTGAAGTGAATAAAGACAGCCTTTATGCGTCAAAAACATCAGGTACATACGACAATGAAGAATTATATAAATTCAACAAGGAGACATTAAAATTAAGAACAAAATACAACAAAAGTGTCATAGACTTTCAAAACAAGAATATGGCAAAAATGAAAGAAGCGCAAACCAATAAAGATACTGCCACTATAAGTGCATTGGCACGTCAAAATAATGAGTTACAAAAAGTGGTATCTGACCGAGTAAAGGAATATACTTTTGCTTATCCAAAATCACATCCAAAATCATTTATTAGTGTATTGATTGTTCAAGCCATGTTTGCAAACCCAACAGCAGATGTAAAAGAAATCGAGACCATCTTCAACAGTTTGGATGCTTCATTGAAAAAAACTAAACCTGGGAAAATCATTAAAGAAAACATTGATAAGTTAAAAAAACAAAACAATGTAAAATCTACTGTTGGCATTGGATTGATTGCACCAGACTTTAAAGCTCCTACTCCAGACGGGAAAATGGTTTCATTAAAAGAATCTTTAGGCAAAGTTACTTTAGTTGATTTTTGGGCTTCTTGGTGTAATCCATGCAGACAAGAAAATCCAAACGTAGTGGCTTTATACAAAGAATTTCATGCAAAAGGGTTAAATATTATAAGTGTTTCCTTGGATAGCGATGCTGCTAAATGGAAAGAAGCTATTGCAAAAGACCAATTGACATGGACACAAATTTCAAATTTAAAAGAAATGAAAGACCCTATAGCGCTTCAATATGGAGTTAACCAAATCCCAACTACCTTTTTATTGGATTCTAGTGGAAAAATAGTTGCTGTTGATTTGAGAGGGGATGCATTAAAAGCAAAAGTAAACGAACTTTTGAATGCAAAATAAATAAAACCAACCCAAACATATAAAATCTCCTTCGGGAGATTTTTTTATTTAATTCAAAACCAAAACATTATAAAAACATTTCAATAAATACTCTATTTTTATTTGCGAACATCAAAAGTGTTTCTATATTTGCAACCGCATAATGCGATGGGGAGATACTCAAGCGGCCAACGAGGGCGGACTGTAAATCCGCTGACTACGTCTTCGCAGGTTCGAATCCTGCTCTCCCCACAAAAAAAACGTTCAAGTATACTTGAACGTTTTTTTTTGAATAAGAAATAGAAATTATATTATTCCAATACAAAAGTAACATTGACATTGGCAGTTACTACAATTTCACCCACAGCAAGAGTTTCTTTATTTTGACTTACATCTGAAGCCATTGCCATGACATTTCCTTTATACATAGGCTGGGGATAAAAATTTTGGGACGCATCTGTAATCAAGATAGCTTTACCTATTTTCTGACCAATTGCTGAAACATAATCTACAGCTTTGAATTTTGCATTTAATATAGCCGATTTTCTAGCTTCTGATTCATATTCTGCTAGTTTTGAAGATTTGAATTCTACACCTTGGATTAAATTAATACCGGCTTCATTTAATCCCGCCATCAGTTCATCATACCTTTTTAAATCTTTTAAGGTAATATTCAATGTTTGATTGGCTTGAAAAGTAGCTTTCTTTTTTTCGTAATCATACGCTTTATGAAGGCTCACTGAACTAGTCGTATAATCTGAAGTTGGTATACCTGCTTTTTTTAAATATTTTAACACCTTGTCAAGTATTTCGTCATTTAGTCCTTTGACTTCTTTGGCATCTTTACCAGAATTTTGAAAACCCACAACAATATCAACCTGATCTGGTATAACTTTAATTTTACCTTCCCCTGAAACTGAAATTTGAGGCACTGGATTTCTGGTCTCTTGAGCCGAACTTAGAAAAGCAATAGAAAAGAATAAAAGGGAGAAAAACTGTTTCATAATATATATATTAAATTGTTGAAAAATGAGTTTCAAAAGGCATGCCAATTATAATTTATCCCATTTTGCCAAAATAAACAGAAGCAGAATTGGAAGTGCCAATAAAACCACCATTAAAGTGTGTTCTTGTAAAAGAACCGGATATTTTAGTAACGTAATCACGTATCCCCCTATGGCACCCCCAAAATGAGCAGTATGACCAATATTATCCCTTTTGGCTTTCATTCCATAAATGGAATACAATAAATAGCCTATACCAAAAATGTATGCGGGCATTTGGATTACACCAAAGATTCCAATCATCATGTTAGGTTCCAACAAAATAGCCGAATAAATTACACCTGTAACTGCTCCCGATGCACCTATTGCGCTATACCCATAGTTATTAGCATGGAAAAGCAAGGTTAATAAACTACCAAAAATTAGGCTTCCGAAGTATATCAACAAAAAAGTAAAATTACCCAATAGGTTAGAAACTACAGGTGCAAAAGAGTACAATGCAAACATATTAAAAGCCAAATGCATTCCATCCGCATGTAAAAACCCTGAAGACACCATTCTAATTTGTTCACCAGACCGAATACTTCCTACATGAAATTGGTATTTGTTAAAAAACAATCTATCATTAAATCCTTTAACACTTATCAATACTGTGACTGCTATAATTAGCAAAAGAAATAGGTTATCCATAGGGTAAAAATTTAAGTAAAAATACAATTCTTATTTAGGTTTTATAATTGACTACCTATTAAAATAACTATAAGCTTTATATTTGCATAAAAATTACACCATGCAATTACTTGTATTTATCATCTTCTATCCTATTTTATGGTTAATATCGATATTGCCCTTTCGTCTTCTTTATCTTTTATCGGATGGGATTTATATCATACTATACAATGTGATAGGTTATAGAAAAAAGGTGGTTCGTGATAATATCAAAATGGCTTTACCCCATTTATCCGAAAAAGAACGAATTGAGATAGAAAAAAAATTCTACCACCATTTGTGTGATATGTTTTTAGAGATGATAAAAACGATGACTATCACTGAAAGTGAAATGAAAAAACGTTTTGTTTTTACTAATATTGATTTGTATTTAGATTTAGAAAAAAAACAAAAGAGTATTGCCGTATTTATGGCACATTATGCCAGTTATGAATGGGCTATATCCATGAATAACATTATACATTTTGAAGGGTATGCCATATATAAAAAAATAGCCAATAGATATTTTGATAAATTGGTACGGGATATCCGCTCTAAATTTAAAGCTACATTGATTACTAACAGAGAAACCATTGCTATTATTGAAAAAAATGCAAGAGCTAATCATTTAGGAATTTATGGTTTTGCTAGTGATCAATCCCCTCAGATACAAAAAACGCATTATTGGGGTACCTTTATGGGAATAGAAACTCCAATTCATACAGGAGCCGAAATGTTGGCTAAACGATTTGACATGAATGTAATTTTCATTCGAACACGAAAAATAAAAAGAGGTTATTATGAAGCCACTTTTGAATTACTGGCTGACAACCCAAAAGAAGTTCCTAATTATAAAATATCAGAAGATTTTTTAAAAAGAGTAGAACAACAAATACTTGAAGCCCCAGAGTATTATTTATGGACTCACAAACGATGGAAGCACAAAAAAGAAATCCTTGAAAATTAACGAATACAACTACAGTTTAAACCAATGTTCAACCATTTTATGCTCTAATCCTTGAGCTTTAACATGAACAAATTCGTTGGTTTTAAGGTTGTAATTATACTCATTCCCCCATTCTAAATGATGTTTCGCCAACTGTTTGATACTATCACAAACCCATAGTATCTCTTCAGTAGTAGTTGTAGGATGAATAGACATTCGAATCCAACCTGGTTTTTTAATCAAATCGCCTGACGTTATTTGGCAAACTAAATCATATGATGTTTCTTTATCCACATGCAACAGGTAATGACCGTAGGTTCCAGCACAACTGCAACCTCCTCGAGTTTGAATTCCAAATTTATCATTTAACAATTTTACTCCTAAATTATAATGCAACCCATCTATATAAAATGATATCACACCCAAACGATCTTGATGTTGATTAGCTAATATATGGATATTATCAATATCATTTAATTCTGAAAACACGTATTCAACCAATTCGTGTTCCCTATTCCAAATATTATTTACACCCATTTTTTCTTTAAGTTCAATAGCCAATGCTATTTTAATCACTTGTAAAAAACCAGGAGTACCCCCATCTTCTCTATCTTCAATATTGTCTATATATTTATGTTCACCCCACGGATTAGTCCAACTCACTGTACCTCCTCCAGGACAATCGGGTACATTATTTTTATATAGGTTATTATTAAAAATTAACACTCCTGAAGTTCCGGGACCACCTAAAAACTTATGAGGTGAAAAAAAGATAGCATCTAAATAGGATTCTTCATCTGGATGCATATCTATTGCAACATACGGGCCTGAACACGCAAAATCCACAAAACAAACCCCATTATATTGGTGCATTAGTTTTGCCACTTCATGATAGGGCGTTTGAATGCCCGTCACATTTGAACATGAAGTTATTGATGCTATTTTAAAATTTCTATTTTGATACTGTTTCAATAACACCTCTAATTCCCGAACAGAAAACAAACCATTCTCATCGGCAGGAATTACGACCACATCGGCAATCGTTTCCAACCAAGATGTTTGATTGGAATGGTGTTCCATGTGTGAAATAAACACTATGGGTTTTAAAACATCAGGAATAATTGTGAAGGATTTTAAATTTTCTGGGATACGCAAACCCAAAATACGTTGGAATTTATTTACCACTCCAGTCATACCCGTACCATCGGTTATTAAAACATCGTTGTCATTGGCATTTACATGTGCTTTAATTATTTTTCGAGCATGGTGGTAAGCCATTGTCATTGCAGTACCCGTAATTGAAGTTTCTGTATGAGTATTTGCTACAAAAGGACCAAACTCATTCATTATTTTTTCTTCAATGGGACGGTATAATCTTCCACTTGCAGTCCAATCAGTATAAACGATTTTTTGGTACCCATAAGGAGATTCAAATCCTTGGTTTACCCCAATAATATTGTCTCTAAATTGCTGAAAATACAATTCTAAATCTGTCTGTTTTACCGAACTACTCATTACCTCTGAATTTGCGACCAAATATACATTATTTTTAATTTTTAGCATCACTTTCTCTATGAAGCAAATTATATTGGTAGTGGATTTTAAAAGTCAATATGTGCTTAAAAAAAACGACATCTATTGAAAAAAAATAAATTTTGGGTTAATCTATCCCCCACAAATTAAGAGCCTAAGGTTACTGAAGCTATAATTGTAGTACTTCATCACCAAAAAAGAAGAAAAAATCCCCATTGTTGGGGATTTTTTTTATAATTTAATCACGCAATTTTGAGCACTTAATTTAATAACCCTAAAAAATGAATGATCTAACTTACACCGGAACAGGATCGATTGATCTTGCCAAAAAAACAATTAATGTCTCCATTAATTTACCCAATCCACCCGACCCAAAAACATTTATTACTCAAGCGTATAATTTGAGTAAAAAATCAACTGTCAATGGCGAAACTATTAATGCCGTATTGTATCAATTTACTTTTGATCTGGACCCAGGTATACAATTGGATAAAACTTCAACAAATCAATATGCTATTTCATTAGACATAGATACAATTAGCAAACCAAAAAACTTACCCAATGTAATCGATTTTGATTTCGACCATCATAATGATTGTCTTTTTATGTTTTATCATGATAATGATACTCAAGACCTAGATAGAGAAACTGTTTTTGCAAAACTTGAAGAGTTGTATCTGGAAGCCCAAACAGGTCCATTTGTGATTTGTCCTCTTCCGATGTTAAAAACATCTCCAGCAGCAAAAGGGAGACCTAAAGCAATAGGGCCTATGATAGTAGTAAAATAATGATAGTTTTATATAAAAACTTTTTAAGAAGCTTCCTGCTTGTGGTATTTTGTATCACAAGTGGGTTTTCGTTTGCACCCTCTCTTGATTTTCTTAAAATACAACGACTCATCAATAAAGGGGAAAACTATAATGCAATCAAATGCATTAATTCTACTTCTATTGCTACTTTATCTAAAGTAGAACAAGCACGGGCTTATTACTTATTAGGTGAAGCCTATGGCAATGAAAATGAAAATGATAAAAGTTACACCAATTTTATTACTAGCGAACGTCTTTACATTTCTTTAGGCAATACAGATGTTGCTATGGAAATAAAACTTGAAATAGCCTATGCCCTTAGTCTTGGGAATTATAACGATAACACTATAAAGAATTACTTTTTAGAATACATTAACTACGCTGAATCCAAACAAAACCCTGAATTATTAGCGAAAGGATATTATAAATTCGCCAATTTTTTAATCTATAATGAACCTCAAAAAGCGAAAACATTCTACTTCAAAGCACTATATCAAATCGGTCTAACTAAAAATGAATATACTCAAGCCGCTATACTTAGTAATTTGGCCGCACTATACAATGTCAAGTTCAAACAACCCGATACAGCCATTCTCTATTTACAAAAGTCATTAGCCATAGCAGAAAAAAACAATTACAAGGATCTCCTTTGTAGTGGCAAAATAAATATTGCGACTATATATTCCGACAAAAAAGAGTACATAAAAGCAATTCATCTGCTCCAACAAGCAGATAAATTAAAAATAAGTTCTTCCAAGACCAATATCAAAAGTAGAATCCATTTCTTACTTTCTACAAATTATGCCGAACTTCATCAATACCAAAAAGCGTATGAAGAATTAGAAACTTCACAAGAATTAAGCGACAATGAAAATCAAGTAGAACAAACCAAAGTGATTGCAGATCTTCAAACTAAATATGATATTAAAAATAAAGAATTAGAAAATTACAGTCTTAAAATAAAAAACCGCAATGGTTACCTTTTACTCTATTTAACAATAGGATTGTTTGTCATAGCAGCTATAGTTGCCTACTTAATAATTTACACTTTAAAGAAAAAGAATAAAATTGCGGAACAAGAAAAATTTATTGAATCGCAAAAACTTGCAAATTTACTTAAGGAACATGAATTAAAAGAAATTGACAAGCTTCTAGAAGGGCAAGAAAAAGAACGCATCCGTATTGCCAATGATTTACATGATAATTTGGGTAGTATGATGGCCACTTTAAAACTCAACTTTCAAAATTTAAAGTTGAATAGTGAATCCCTAAATCCTGATTTAAACCAATTGTTTGATAAGACAGACGCCTTATTAGAAGAATCCTATCAAAAAGTACGTTCCATTGCACACACTCAAAATGCCGGTGTATTTGCAAATGAAGGATTATTACCAGCGGTAAAAAACATTGCAAAGAAAGCTAGTATACCAGGAGTTTTAGAGGTTCATGTAATTCCTTTTGGTTTAGAAGAGCGTCTTGAAAATACTATAGAGGTGAATATTTTTAGAATGATACAAGAAATTTTGGCGAATGCCATTAAACACGCTCATGCTACAGAAATTAATATACACATGACTCAACACAGTGATAGCTTAAACATCATCATTGACGATAATGGTCTTGGATTTGCACCCAAAGAATTTAATCTCTCAGAAGGCATGGGATTATTTAATATTGAAAAGAAAATAGAATCAATGGGAGGGTTATTTTCAGTAGACAGTACTATTGGAAATGGCACTTCTGTAGTAATCGATATACCTATATGATAACATTAGCTATAGCTGAAGACCATCAAGCCTTAATTGATGGTATGAAATTATTCCTCAACAACCAACCTGATATATTAATTGTAGGTGAAGCCAATGATGGAGAAGCTTTAATTGAATTGGTTCGAAAAACAAGACCAAGTGTAGTAATAACAGACATCCGCATGCCGAAATGTGATGGTATATCTGCAACAAAAGCCATAAAAAAAGAATTTCCAGAAATCAAAATAATAGCCTTTAGTATGTTTGATCAAGCAGAAGCAATTGAACAAATGAAACAAGCTGGAGCTTCAGGTTACATTATGAAGAATTCATCATTACAAAAAGTTTTGGAATCAATTAAAATGGTTGATAAATATGGTACCTATTTTGATGATGCTATTTATGCTTTAGATCACACTTCTAAAGAAGTAATTGTTTTGAGTAAAAGAGAAAAAGACATCTTACGCCTTGTGGGAGAAGGTCTATCTTCACAAGAAATTGCGGATAAATTGATTATTGGAAAAGCGACGGTAGATACCCATCGAAAAAATATCATAAAAAAAATAAACATCCATGGCAAAACGGATTTAATGCGTTTTGCGATTGAACGCAAATATGATTTCTAACTATTTTATAGTATCGTACATAAAATTCAATATTATATTAAAAATCCCCATAGTTGGGGATTTTTTTATGGATTCCATTTAAGACATTTGAAGTGTTAAATATCAAGATGATACGATTTTAAAATCTAGTAGGAAGTTACAATTACCATCCTTATAAAATTATGTCGAATTTGATTTAAAAAAAATGAAATATGTGTATCCTAACAACTGAAGAATTTATTGATATTGCTCAACAAATTGCAGAAAAAAATGATTTGAATACTCATGCTCAAAAACCTATTTCTGCAGTTACAACAAGTATTTTTATTTCTCATGAACAGGACGATTATGAAAAAATGCTACTTGCAAAATTTTTCTTTGAAAATTTAGGTATTCCATTAAACATAGATTGGTCTAAAGAGACTACAGAACCTATAACTAGTTTAAGAGCCCAAAAAATAAAGAACAAAATAATTTGCTTAAATGACAAATTCATCTTATTGGGTACAAACAAGGCAATAGCATCAAATTGGTGCAATTGGCAATTAGGAATTGCAGACCCATTTAAATTGCCCACTAATAAAATGGCTATACTTCCCCTATCTGATGAAAACGGGAATTGGAATGGCCGTCAACTATTGGAACTATATCCTCGAATAGAAAAACAATCTCAAAACGATTCAGAACATAAATTTTTAGTGTATTTCCCAGATGGAAGCACAATGGAATTGAAAAATTGGTTGGATAATTAGTTTAATCATCCTTTCGTTAAAATTAAAATTTTGCAAATGAAAACTACTGATATAAATAAAGAAATCAAACAGTTAATGCAAGTATGTTCTATAATATTAGAGCAAGACATAACTCAAATTAAAGGATTTTCATCAAGGAAATTAGGAAATATTGCCAATCAAATAATAATTATATCCTATGGCATTTCTAACGGTCAGATTAATGATTTTGACAAAGAAAGCAACTTTAATTACATCATTCATCTTATAGACATTTACATACAAGAATTGGATATAAAAAACATAGCACTATTACAAAAATTAATTCAATCCTTAAATGAATATTGCTATACTACTATTTCAAACAATACTGATTTGAGTTTTAAAATAGCCATGAATAATAAAATATATACGAATTAACCATTAAAAAATAATAATTATGTGTTGGAAAAATGTAGAAGTAAAATGTAAACAATTATATGAAGACCGAATGGTTGTTAATCCTATACCTGTGGAGCGAAAGATAATGATTCAAATAATCTCAGAAGAATTTCCTAATTGCTCTAGAGTTCGAATTGCAGCTGTAGTGGATCATTGCTTTAAATTAATGGCTCCTCCCATAACTCAACAAGCCTTTTTAAGTTTTGTTCAAGCTGGATTACGATAACCAAGTTGTCGTTATCCCAATATTTCACTTTATATGCCACTTAATAAGTGGCTTTTTTATTGAAAGAATATAGTGTCATTCTTACCTTTATTTACACATTGGTCTACACAAATTCACATTTTATCAGAAAAAAGTATACTTTATGGCACCATTTTTTTGTAAATTGTAAAAAAATATAAAATTTGATAACCCAAATCAGTTTCTATATATGCAAAGAATTACGAACACTCTTCCTATACCTGCCATTATAGTAGACAAAGACTTTTCCATTTTGCATATCAATATAAATGGATTAAAGTTTTTTGGCGAGCCGTTCCATTTTTTTCACTCTAAAAACATCTCGAGTATTTTTCCGAATTTGGACATCAGCAATATCTATGGATATAAGGAAGTGTCACTCATCTTCCATAACAAATATGGAGTTAAAC
This sequence comes from Flavobacterium sp., assembly GCA_024644655.1. Taxonomy (GTDB): domain Bacteria; phylum Bacteroidota; class Bacteroidia; order Flavobacteriales; family Flavobacteriaceae; genus Flavobacterium. The sequence goes on along the minus strand of JAHEHJ010000001.1, from coordinate 23,417 downwards.
AACTGCTTCAACTTGCTATTGATATTTATGATAAAAAAACTGGAAACATTGTTATCTATATTACCTTAACACCTGACAGAAAAGAATCTAGTTTTACCTCACTAAGAGCAGATTATTTCAAAAAGAAACTAAATATATTTGAGACGTTTATCAATAAACTTAATGAAGGTATTTTAGTTTTTAATAGTGATGGTGATCTTCAATATTTGAATGATAGAGCTTCTAAAAAATTTAAAATAAGCTATAGAAAATTAAAAAAATACACTGTTTGGGAACTAGTAGATTATTTCGAAACCTCTTCAGAATGGGATAAGACAATTTTAAAATCTCAAAAAAACGGAAAAATACAATTTACTATTACAAAAGATGAAAGCTTATTAGAAGTCCGTTTACACCATCATACAATAGACAACATTAATTACTATATGTTAATTTACAGTGACATAAGTGAGGATGTTAAAAACAAACACATTATAGAGGAAAAAGTAAGTCAAATCGATATTTTCCATAAAAACATTCCGGCTGCCATTTTTCAATTGGTTGTGAATCAAAACAACGAAACTTACATCAATTATATTAGTGATTCTTTTGAGTCTATTTTTGGATTTAAGTTAGTCATTCAAGATCTTAATTGGCATCTAGATTTAAGTATACATCCTGATGACATCATTGATTTTTTCACCATGATGTTTTCCACTATTGAATCACGAACTGAATTCAAATATGTTGGTCGATTAGTTGCTAATAATCGTATCACATGGTGTGAAATTAATGCGCTGCCTGTTGAAAAAAATGGAATTTTAGTATATAATGGTATCATACAGGACATCACAGTTCGAAAAGAATTCGAATTAGAAAATAAACGAAAAAGTGCCTTTAATGATTCCGTTTTACACAACATACCTGCTGATGTTGCTGTATTTGATAAAAACCACACCTATTTGTTTATTAATAACAAAGGAATAGCTAATGATGAAGTACGCAATTGGATGATTGGCAAAAATGATTTTGACTATTGTGCCTATCGAAATCTTGACACTTCGATGGCACAACAGAGAAGAGATTATTTTAACCAAGCAAAAGAGACCCAAAAACAAGTAGACTGGGTTGATGAAATTGTTAGAGATGGAAAAAAAGTATATATTCTGAGACGTTTTTTCCCTTTTTATGTTGATGGTATTATGGAATACATGATTGGATATGGAATTGACATAACCGAATTAAAAGCAACACAATTAAATTTAATTGAAACACAAAAAATAAATGACTTGATTCTTAAATCTTCATTAGATGCAATTATAATGATTGATAGAGAATGTAGAATCACTTTTTGGAATGAACAAGCTGAAGAAATTTTTGGTTGGAAAGAAGAAGAAGTTTTAGAGCACAATCTAAATACATTACTTTTTTCTGGTTCGGACACAAATTCGTTCATTCTACCGTTAATGATAGAAGAAAAAGAAGAAAAGATAGAATCAATACATAAAAACTCTGAATTTTTAGCCAATACTAAAACGGGGAAATCATTTCCAATAGAATTAGTAATTTCCTCTATTGACGATGCAAAAGAAAAAATGGACTATTGTATTTTCATAAGAGATATTAGTAATAAAAGAAGTAATGAACTTGAAATTAAAAAACAAAACAAAGCCTTAATCAAACAAAACAAAGAATTAGAACAATTCAATTATATTGCCTCACATGATTTACAAGAGCCGTTATTAACCCTTGTTGGGTATTCAAATTTGTTAGTAGAGGAATATAGTGAGCATTTAGATGAAGAAGGTAAATTGTTTCTTCGTTTCATCAACAAATCGGCAGTCCGAATGCGCTCATTAATCACAGGTCTATTACAATATACGCGTATTAATAAAACAGAAGATTTTGAAAAAATTGATGTTAATGAAGTTATTAATGAGGTCATTGAAATGTTGCATGAAAAAGTGAATTCCACAAATGCCAAAATCACAATAGAAAAAATACCATTACTAAATTGTAGTCCTATTTATATAAGTTCATTATTCCAAAACTTAATTAGTAATGCCCTAAAATTTAAAAACAAGAATAACAATCCAGTTATCAAAATTTCTTGTGAGGAGCGAAAAGAGGATTGGTTGTTTAAAGTAAGTGATAACGGAATAGGTATTGAAGAAAAAAAATTAAATGATGTTTTCATTATGTTTAGAAGGCTTCACAATCAAGATGATTATCCAGGGTATGGTATAGGATTAGCCCATTGTAAAAAAATTATAGAAATTCATAATGGAGAAATTTGGGTAGAATCAAAACTAGGAGTAGGAAGTACTTTTTATTTTACAATTGCAAAAAAAATATAAATGAGTAACGTTATAAACACCGTATTATTAATTGATGATGATATCACCATTAATTATTTACACAATAGATTAATTCAAAAAAATGAATTGACAAATTCTGTATTAATATCCCAAAACGGAAAAGAAGGAATACAAAGCCTAACAGAATTAAATTCAGTTTGTAGCAATAATGAAAATACATTAATATTTTTAGATCTAAATATGCCCATAATGAATGGCTGGGAATTTTTAGAAGAATTAAAAAACCTAAATAATTCATTGAAATTAAATTATAAATTATTTGTTTTGAGTTCGTCTATCAATCCGGATGATCGAAAAAAAGCGGAAAACAATCCACTTGTAACTGGATATTTGAGCAAGCCATTGTCTAAAGAAATTTTAGACCAATTAAAAACTAAATTCTTTTAAATTTTTAAAAAAGCATTTTAATCTGTTTCAACTCATAAGTATAGATTGAGTCATTTTCTTCTAAAACCACTAATTGTCCCTGTTCATTTACTGAAGTAATGATACCCATGAAACGATTCCCTATAGTATCTTCAAACACAGAGGGTACATCTCTTTTAAATAACAATTGATTATATCGTTCCCAGAGTTCACTGCTATTGTCTTTCAATTCAGCACGCATTTTTTCAATATTCTCAACCAACATTCTTGCCATAAATTCGGGGTCCCATTCGACACCAGTAATATTTACTAATGAATTCGCTTGAGGTAAATGATCAAAATTTGTTTGATTAAGATTCATTCCTATTCCAACAACTGCCGTAAATGTTAAATTTGATTTATAACTATTTTCAATTAATATGCCAGCTATTTTTTTGCCATCTGCCATAATGTCGTTAGGCCATTTAATTTGAATCGTCGCATCCGTACATGACACCACTGTTTCAACGGCAGCTAAAGCTATTAGAACATTAAACTCATAAATAGTAATATCATTGACATCCAAATCTTTAACTAAAACACTCACAGTAAGATTCTTACCAGCTTCCGAACTCCAAACAGTACCCATTTGACCTCTACCATTTGTTTGCTCATTAGCCAATACAATTGTGTAATTATCCAACTCTTTTTCTTTGGATAATTGCTTAAGATAGTTGTTTGTAGAATCTATGGCATTGAGTTTGATTAGAGACATAATAGGAATAATAGTAATAGTAAATTTTAAACTTTTGTTAAGCAAAAATAATGACAAAAGTGATACATTTGCCAAACATACATAAATACTACATGGCTAAAAAAGCAGTTCAAACAGATGTGCTTCTCGGAAACATCATTAAAGGAATAGAAGAAGTAAAAGGAAATGATATTGATATACTCGATTTGAGAGAGATTGACACAGCAGTTTGTGATTATTTCATCATTTGCAATGGTAGTTCTAACACTCAAGTCAATGCGATTGTAAATTCAATCCAAAAAGTAGTCTCTAAAGAATTAAAAGACAAACCTTGGCACGTAGAAGGCACGGACAATGGAGAATGGGTTCTTATGGACTATGTTAACATAGTAGTTCATGTCTTCCAAAAACAAATTCGCGAATACTACAACATTGAAGGACTATGGGGTGATGCCAAAATCACTACTATTCAAAACAACTATTAAAAAAAGTTCATACTCTAAAATATGGCTAACGAAAAGAATTCGAATAATTTTAAAGTAAGTCCGTGGTGGATTTACGGTGGATTAATTGTAATATTTATTGCTCTTAATTACATTGGCGGATCTGGTTTTCAAGACGCTACCAAAATATCATCTTCTAAATTCAATGAGTTACTTCAAAAAGGACAAATTGAAAAAGTAGTTATTTATAACAAGTCAGAAGGTGAAGCTTTTTTGACTAAGGCAGCTTTAAAAGACAAATCTAACAGTAAGGTTTCAAAAGACATGTTAGGCAATGCTAATAAAGGACCTCATTATTCTTTTGACATTGGTAATGATGAAAGTTTCCAAAATAAAATTGAAAAGGCAGCTCAAGAAGGCAAATTAAAAGACTACGATTTTAAACCTAAAAATAATTGGTCTGATATCTTCATTCAATTATTACCTATCATTGTTATCATTGGACTTTGGGTATTAATCATGAGACGTATGTCTGGTGGTGGTGCTGGAGGTGGTGGTGGCCAAATATTCAATATTGGCAAATCAAGAGCTAAACTTTTTGATGAGAAGACCGATGTAAAAATCACATTTAAAGACGTAGCTGGATTAGAAGGTGCCAAAGAAGAAGTACAAGAGATTGTTGAATTCCTTCGCAATCCTGACAAATACACCTCTTTAGGAGGTAAAATCCCAAAAGGAGCCTTATTAGTTGGACCTCCAGGAACGGGTAAAACTTTATTAGCCAAAGCCGTTGCCGGTGAAGCTAAAGTTCCATTCTTTTCATTATCGGGATCCGATTTTGTCGAAATGTTTGTGGGTGTGGGTGCATCTCGTGTTCGAGATTTGTTTAAACAAGCCAAAGACAAAGCGCCTGCCATTATCTTCATTGACGAAATTGATGCTGTAGGTAGAGCTAGAGGAAAGAATAATTTTTCAGGTTCTAATGACGAACGGGAAAACACATTAAATCAGTTGTTAACTGAAATGGACGGTTTTGGCACTAATACACATGTAATTGTATTAGCTGCAACCAATAGAGCGGATGTATTAGATAAAGCTTTAATGCGTGCGGGTCGATTTGACCGTCAAATCTATGTGGACTTACCGGATATTAGAGAGCGTAAAGAAATTTTCGAAGTTCATTTAACTCCTTTGAAAAAAGTGGATGATTTGGATGTGGATTTCTTAGCCAAACAAACTCCTGGTTTTTCTGGTGCCGATATTGCCAATGTATGTAACGAAGCAGCTTTAATTGCGGCTAGAAATAACAAAACGGCAGTTGATAAACAGGACTTTTTAGATGCAGTCGACCGAATTGTTGGAGGTTTAGAAAAGAAAAACAAAATAGTTACAACTGAAGAAAAAAGAGCTATTGCAGTTCACGAAGCTGGACATGCAACTGTAAGTTGGATGTTAGAACACGCAGCGCCATTAGTAAAAGTAACCATTGTACCTAGAGGACAAAGTTTAGGAGCTGCTTGGTATTTACCCGAAGAACGATTAATCGTAAGACCGGAACAAATGCTTGATGAAATGTGTGCTACTATGGGAGGAAGAGCAGCTGAAAAAGTACTATTTGACAAAATATCAACAGGAGCTTTGAGTGATTTGGAAAAAGTAACCAAACAAGCAAGAGCCATGGTAACCATCTACGGTTTAAATTCAAAAATAGGGAACGTAACTTATTATGATTCTTCGGGACAAAGCGAATACAATTTTTCAAAACCTTATTCTGAAGATACTGCCATTACTATAGATAAAGAAATATCTAATCTAATAGAAACCGAATATCAAAGAGCTATAAAAATACTAGAAGATAATCGAGATAAATTAGAACAATTAGCGAGTATTTTAATCGAAAAAGAAGTCATATTTAAAGATGATTTGGAAACTATTTTTGGCAAAAGACCTTTTGCAACAAACGCAGAAGAGACAGACATAGTATAGTTTTATCGTTTTTTAACATTTTTTTAAAATCTTAATTCAAAACATACTTTTGAATTAAGATTTTTTTATCTTTGAGGGATTTCAATTCTTAATTCGATTATATACACACAAGCATGAGTCTTTTCAGAAAATTTTTTGGCGCTGGTAATGATGCCTCTGACGATGAAAGTCAAAGTGAATTCAACAACACTCCATCCAGTTTCTCTTTGTTGCCTGCTGACGAAAAGTTCACCTATAATTTTAAAAAAAATGGAGGTAAGTTTTTGTATTGTGAAAACTTAAATGAAGTAAAAGACCAATTCTTAAACATATTAGAAGAAAACGATTGGTTTGAATGCGAAGCTCTGTGCTATGAACCTAAGTTATTTAGTTTGTTAGAAGAAAATAAATTAACTTTTGACAAACCTGCAAACCCCAAATTTTTATTGGCTAGTTGTGAAAATTTAATTGCCGATGAAGGCTCTGTTCTTTTTTCATCTAATCAAATTAAGCAAAACAAACCGAATGACTTACCCAATAATATTATCATACTAGCAACCACAAGTCAAATCTTAGAAACCAAAAGTGATGGTCTTCGTGTAATCAAAAAGAAATACGACAAAGATTACCCTACTAACATTACAACTATTAAATATTTCGAAAAAGCAAAAGACGAAGATTTTCTTCAATATGGTAGTTCTGCCAAGAACTTATACCTATTGCTACTAGAGGATTTATAATATGAATACCACTGTAACAAGAGCATTATCTGGAGCGGTATACGTATTGCTTTTAATTGGCGCCACACTCTATTCTCCCTATAGTTTTCTTTTACTTTTTGGGGTATTATTACTTTTCTCTGTGGTTGAATTCTGCAAATTAATTCATTTAAAACCTATAGCTCCTATTATCATAGCAACTATAGTATACATCTTATTCAATTTGAATAACAGTGTAAAAACGAATGAAATATTATTGCTTATCGCATCCCTATTAGTTTCCTTTAGATGCTTATATTTTCTTTTTGAGAAACATTCAAAAGCTTTAGATCAAAATTCTAAATACGTATTCCTGATAGGGTATTTACTATTACCTATCATTATTTTTACTAAAATCCCATTCCTTTTTAACACCTATCATCCTGAAATAATCATTTCTATTTTAGTAATTATTTGGACAAACGACACCTTTGCCTACCTAGTAGGAATGAGTATTGGTAAAAACAAACTTTTTGAACGCGTATCTCCTAAAAAAACCATTGAAGGATTTATTGGAGGCGTATTATTCGCGTGTATTTCAGGAGTTTTATTAGCCTATTTCTATCTCAACGCATCTATCATTCATTGGTTAATTATTGCATTACTAACAGGAATATTCGGAACCCTAGGTGATTTAATTGAATCCAAATTCAAACGAATAGCCGGAGTAAAAGATAGTGGAACAATTATGCCAGGTCATGGTGGTTTTCTAGATCGCTTAGATAGTATTATATTTGTGGCTCCATTTATCTATTTGTTTTATCAAATTTTATATTATGTTTCATAAAGAAGGCGGAAAAATTATTGCAATTGCAACATCCTTAACTATTATTATTTTCTTAGTTTCCCATAAATTGGTTTCAGATATCATTTGGTTGGAAAAAGGAATCCAAATATTAACTATTCTTTTTTTGATATTGGTTTTGCAATTTTTCAGAAACCCAAAAAGAATTGTGGCCATCAATGACAACCATATCATAGCGCCAGTTGACGGTAAAGTTGTAGTCATTGAGGAAGTATATGAAGAGGAATATTTCAAAGACAAGCGTCTTCAAGTTTCTATTTTCATGTCACCTATTAATGTACACGTTACCCGATATGCCGCAAATGGCATTATCAAGTTTAGCAAGTACCATCCCGGAAAATATTTAGTGGCATGGCACCCAAAAGCAAGTACTGAGAACGAAAGAACTACAGTTGTTATCGAAACCAAAGAATTTGGTGAAATTTTATACCGACAAATCGCAGGTGCCTTGGCACGTCGTATTGTTAATTATGCCGAAGAAGGCATGCAAGTAGTTCAAGGTGAAGATGCCGGTTTTATAAAATTTGGTTCACGAGTTGACATCTATTTACCTCTTGGAACCAAAGTGAATGTTAAACTGAATGAAGTGGCAGTTGGTGGTAAAACTATTGTTGCCCTTAAATAAATCGTAATAACATGCCGGAAAAAGAATTAGAAATTCGATTTCAAGAAGCCGTAGATATTGCTTCACAAATGACACAGTCATCCCTACCACAAGATGTACAGTTGCGTTTGTATGCCTATTACAAACAAGCAACCTTTGGCACCATTGAATACAATCATTCTGCTGATTTTGATTTACGAAATGCATTCAAAACCAATGCTTGGATGCAAATCAGTCACCTTAGCATCGAAGAAGCAAAAGAATTATACATACAATCAATAAACGAAATTAATCAAGGCAAAAAGTAACTATGAAAAAGTATTTTTCTCTAACACTGTGCTTTACTTTACTTTTGTTAACTCCTTCTTGTAAACATAAAAAACTAGAAGAAGTGGTTGAAGTACCTTTACCTGCCGCTACAGAAAAAGTGACTATTGGCCACCCCGAAGATGTAACCGCTGAGGAAGGTCAATTCCCTTTAGTAAAACTGCCTTATGAATACAATGCATTAATGCCAAGTATTGATATTCTTACAATGGAAATGCACTATTCCAAACATTACCTAACGTATACTAACAATTTAAACAAACTAGTCGCTGCTGATGCCAATTTAACCGATGTGGCCATTGAAGATATCCTCAAAAAAATGGACATAAACAATAGTGACTTGCGCAACAATGCGGGTGGCTATTACAACCACTCTTTATTTTGGGAAGGCATGGCACCTAAAGCAGGCGGAGAACCTAAAGATACCATAGCTAGTTTAATCACTCGTGATTTTGGATCCTTTGATGTGTTCAAAAATCAATTCATGGACGCTGCTGAAAAACAGTTTGGCTCGGGTTGGGCTTGGTTAGTCGTTGACAAATCCGGCAAATTACAAATCACAAGTACACCCAACCAAGATAATCCTTTAATGCCTAAACAATTAATTTCTGGGACTCCATTGTTAAATCTAGACGTTTGGGAACATGCTTATTATCTCGATTATCAATACAAACGTAGAAAATATATAGAAGCCTATTTTAAAGTCATCAATTGGAAAAAAGTAACCGAACGATTTGAAGAGGCTACTGCCGCCAAGTAAAACTTTAGTAAAACAAATCACATTATAAGAAAGCCCCCAAAGACAATGTCATTGGGGGCTTTTTATATAGGCTTATCGAATTACCAAATCACAACTCGCAAACTATCGGGTTGATACATTGGACTTCCTGGCTTAATTCCAAAAGCTTGGTAAAACTCTGGAATATTTGCTAAAGGTCCATTAATTCTATACTTCGCTGGCGAATGTACATCCGTCATAATTTGTCGGGCTAAGGCTTCGTCTTTTGGATGCACCATCCAAGCGTAAGCATACGACAAGAAGTAGCGTTGCTCTGGTGTAAAACCACTAATCTTTTCCTTGTTTTTGTATTGTTTTGATTTTTTGAATGCTTCAAATCCCATTACAACACCTCCTAAATCGGCAATATTTTCTCCTTGTGTAGCATCGCCATTCACAAACTTACCTTTCAAGGCTTCAAACTTACTAAACTGATCTACAATCAATTTTGTTTTTTGTTTGAATTTGGCCAAATCTTCTGCTGTCCACCAATTTTTCAAATTTCCTTTATCATCATATTGACTTCCTTGATCATCAAAACCATGGGTAATTTCATGTCCAAAAGTAGACCCACCAATAATACCATACAATATTGCATCATCTGGCATTCTTCCTTCAAATCCAGGCACCAATATATTACATGCAGGTACTACGATTTCATTATTACTTGGATTATAATAGGCATTATACGTCTGTGGATACATATCCCATTCCGTTCTATCTACTGGTTTACCATATTTTTTAATCATGTAATTATAACTCCACTTATTGGCTGCCATTACATTATCACAAAAAGAATTTCTAGAAATTACTACACTACTCATATCCTTCCATTTGTCTGGATACCCCACTTTCATCACTATTTTACTCAACTTCCCTAAAGCCTTTTGCTTGGTCACATCACTCATCCAATCTAATTTCTTGATATGCTCAGCATAGACATCACGAATGTTATTTCCAATTTCCAACAATTTCTCTTTAGAACCTTTTGGTAAATAATCAGATACATAAACTTGTCCTATCAATTCGCCTAATGACCCATCTGTTTGTTCTACAATTCGTTTCCATCGTGGTTTTTGTTCTTTCACCCCATTCATAACAGTTGAATAAAAGTAAAAGTTTTGTTTCTCAATTGCATTATTCAAATAAGAGGCATACGAATTGACTAAATCCCATTTCAAATACAATTTCCAATCGTCTATAGAATAATGGTGTAATTCTTTTTCTAAACCTTGATAAAATTCAGGTTGGCCTACAATAACAGAATCTGCTTTTTGAATTCCTAATTTTGACAATACTGTTTCCCATGCAATTGAGGGTGTAAGAGCCTTAAACTCCGACAAAGGCATTTTGTTGTAATTCTTAACTGGATCGCGTAACGCTTCTAACTTTCTACTGTATGAAGCCAATTCAGTTTCCATCTTCATAATAGTAGCTGCTGCTTTTTGAGAATCTGCGGCATTACCACCCATAAATTGATTCATCAATTGCAAATGTTTCACGTATTCCGAACGAATTTTAGTAGTTTGCTCATCAGTATTGAAATAATAGTCTCTATTTCCTAATCCCAATCCTCCTTGACTAAAAAACAACGCGTGTTTTGAACTTATCTTATCATCTTGACTCACATAAAATGAAAATCCAGGACCTGCACCTACCGTATGTAAATACCCCATAGTTTGCATTAACGAATTCACATCTGTGATAGCTTCTATTTTCTTAAAATCAGCAGCAAGAGGTTTTAAACCTGCTTTTTCAATAGACAAAGTATCCATCCCTGAAGCATAAAAATCACCTATTTTTTGCTCGTTACTTCCTTTAGCCGCATCGGTATTTTTAGCTGATTTTTCACAAATATCTTTGATTTGCGCATTGATAGTATCCCCTATCATTCTAAAAATACCATTACTGCTTTCACTATTTGGAATCGGGTTTCGCTTAAACCAACCGCCATTAGCATAACTGAAAAAATCATCTGCCGGACTTACCGTTGTGTCCCGATTAGTCAATAAGGGATCTTGAAATTGTACTTCCTTTTTTTGGCAGCTCACCCCTAGTACAGCAGCCATCAAACCAATTATAAACTTGTTTTTACTATTCATATAACTCTATTTTGATAATTTGTAAAGATTCGAATTCGTATTGTGTACCAAAAGTAAATTAATAAGTTGAATCTTAAATTAAAACTAAAAAAAAAGTGCTTGATTCCTCAAGCACTTCTTATATAATAACACTGAATTATTTTTTCCCTTCTGCTTTTTTAGCAGCACAACATCCTGCTTTTTTCTCTCCACTACATGATTTCTTTTCAGCTGCCGAACAGGATTTTTCTGTTTTAGCTTTCTCTTTTTTCTTCTCTTGTTTTTCTTGTGCATTTACACTCATTGTTACTATAAACGCAGCGATAGTTAGTATTGAAACTATTTTTTTCATGTTTTAAATTTTTAAATTAATAGCTATTGTTATTCAAATATATCTATTTTTATCAAAACAACACACGCTTTAACAAATATTTGAGAGTTACAATAAAGTGGTGGGACATACATAGGTTGTTAAAGGTAACGAAGACAATTTGATGTCGTTGAAACCACCTTCTACATCCGCGAAATTATGAAAACCTTGTTGTTTTAATAACGAGGCCGCAATCATACTTCTGTACCCTCCCGCACAATGAAGTACAAAATAGCGGTCTTTTGGAAATAAGTCAAAAGAGTTTTGCAGCTCGTTAAGTGGTACATTAATCGCATCTATAAGGTGCTCCGATTGGAATTCACTTCGTTTACGTACATCAAATACAGGCACTTGCTGGATTTCTACCAAATGCTGCAAGGCTGTTGCATGTATACGGTCCACAGTCTCTACTGCTTTACCTGCCTTTAGCCAAGTATCAAATCCCCCTTCTAAGTAACCAATTGCATGGTCATACCCTACTCTTGACAATCGAATAATAGCTTCTTTTACTTTCTCTGCATCGCTAGCAATTAGTACTATTTTCTGTTTGATATCGGGTATCATTTCCCCAACCCACATCGCAAAATTACTATCCAAACCGATATTAATACTATTCGGAATAAAGCCCTTTGCAAATTCACTAGCTTTTCGGGTATCCAATACTAAAGGCTGTGTTTCATGAACTACTATCAAAAAAGTTTTTAAGTCATAGGCTTTTAATCCACGATCCAAAATCACCTCCATAGAATCATAGCCTTGTATATTCATCACTACATTTTTAGGGAAATATTGAGGTGGATTGGTTAATCCTTTCAATAAAACGCTTACAAACTCCTCTTCAGTCAAATCCGGATTTAAGGCATAATTGGTTCTTTTTTGGTTTCCTAATACATCTGTAGTTTCTTTGCTCATCATTTTACCACAAGCACTACCTGCACCATGATTTGGATACACTATTAAATCATCTGATAACGGCATTATTTTAGTTCGTAACGAATAGTATAACAAACGAGCTAATTTATCTTGTGTCAAATCAGCTATGACGTGTTGCGCCAAATCAGGCCGACCCACATCTCCTATAAACAAGGTGTCACCTGTTATAATGGCTTGCTCTTTCCCTTCTTCATCAATCAGCAAATAACAAGTACTTTCCAAGGTATGCCCAGGAGTATGTAATGCTTTCACAATACACCCCCCTACTTTAAACTGTTCATTATCGGTAGCAATTACCGCTTCAAAACTGGGCTTAGCTGTAGGTCCGTACACAATAGTTGCTCCAACACGTTGGGCTAAATCCAAATGTCCCGAAACAAAATCGGCATGAAAATGAGTTTCAAATACATATTTAATTTGAGCATGGTCTAGAGCCGCTTTGTCAATATAGGACTGTACTTCTCGTAAAGGATCAAAAATTGCGGCTTCTCCGTTACTTTCTAAATAATAAGCTGCATGTGCTAAACATCCCGTATACAGTTGCTCTATCTTCATCGTATTGTATTTTTATTTTTTCCAAAAATAATGGTTCGCTTCGGGTTACTGCATGACAATTATCAGTTCTGTAAAAGTTACTCTTAGACAGGAATTGAAACATTTTTTATTTATTTTATACTAATTTTAATAGTACTCCGTTTTATATTACAGAACTTTGCATTAAACACGTATCATTATGGATAAAATCAAAATACTTTGGGTTGATGATGAAATTGATTTACTCAAACCCCACATCCTTTTTTTAGAAAATAAGAACTACAAAGTAACCACTTACAACAATGGTAGAGATGCTATTGACGCTTTTGAAGAAGGTAAGTTTGATATTGTTTTTTTAGATGAAAATATGCCCGGAATGAGTGGATTGGAAACTCTATCCGAAATGAAAGAGAAAAAATCGTCTACACCCGTAATCATGATTACGAAAAGTGAAGAAGAATATATCATGGAAGAAGCTATCGGTTCCAAGATTGCCGATTACCTGATAAAGCCTGTCAATCCAAATCAAATTCTTTTGAGTTTGAAGAAGAACTTAGATCACTCCCGATTGATTTCGGAGAAAACCACGTTGGATTACCAAAAAGAATTTAGAAAAATAGCTATGGAAATGGCTATGGTCAACTCCTACGAAGATTGGGTTGAATTGTATAAAAAGTTATTGTTTTGGGAAATCGAATTGGAGAACATCAACGACCAAAGTATGTTTGAAATTTTGGAAAGCCAAAAAGTTGAGGCCAATGTCCAATTTGGTAAATTCATTGAGCGCAACTACGAGAATTGGTTTGAACCCAAAGCTGATAAACCGATCCTATCCCACAATCTATTCCGAGAATTGGTAGTGCCCGAATTGGTCAAAAAAGACAAACCTGTACTTTTTGTGGTTATAGATAACTTGCGTTACGATCAATGGAAAGCCATTGAAAGTACCGTAAGCAAACACTACAAATTAGAAAAAGAGGTGCCTTATTTTGCCAGTTTACCTACAGCAACACAATATGCGCGAAACTCTATATTTTCAGGTTTAACCCCATTAGAAATGGAAAAACAATTTCCACAATATTGGAAAAATGATGTAGAGGATGGTGGAAAGAACTTATATGAAGCTGAATTTTTAACGGCTCACTTGAAACGTTTGGGCTTGAATATCAAACAAGATTATTTTAAAATCACCAACTTGGCTAGTGGCAAAAAACTTGCTGAAAACTTCAAAGGACTAAAAGACAACCAATTGGTTACTGTAGTGTACAACTTTGTGGATATGCTATCTCATGCCAAAACGGAAATGGATGTAGTAAAAGAATTGGCATCCGATGATAAAGCCTACCGTTCTTTAACCTTGAGTTGGTTTAAAAACTCACCCTTACTTGAGATTATTCAACAAGCTCAAAAATTGGGTTTCAAATTAATCATTACAACTGACCACGGAACTATCAACGTCAAAAACCCATCAAAAGTAATAGGAGATAAAAACACTAGTTTAAATTTGCGCTACAAAACAGGTAGAAGTTTGACCTATGAAGACAAAGATGTATTTGCTGTTAGAGATCCTAAAAAAATAGGATTACCTACAATTAACATGAGTAGCTCTTATATTTTTGCGAAAAATGATTTATTTTTAGCCTACGTTAACAATTACAATCACTATGTAAGCTATTACAGGAATACCTACCAACATGGCGGTATATCATTGGAAGAAATGATAGTGCCTTTTGTAGTTCTTAATCCGAAATAATCGTTTTCAAATCCAACTACCAATGGAAATATTTTTTTCATTATCAGAGTTACCCGAAGTAGCTCATAAAATCCTAAGCGAGAAACCCCATAAGGTCATTTTATTTCATGGCGCTATGGGGGTAGGGAAAACAACTTTAATCAAAGCTTTAGCTAAGGAATTAGGGGTACATGACGCTACGAGCAGCCCTACTTTTTCCTTGGTCAATGAATACCATACCCTTTCCAATGGATTGGTTTTCCATTTTGATGTATATCGCATAAAATCTGAGGAAGAAGCGCTAGATATGGGAATCGATGAATACCTGTATTCGGGTAATTGGTGTTTTATTGAATGGTCCGAAAAAATTCCGAATCTGATTCCTGAAGCTCATACAGTCATCACATTAACCGAATTGGTTGACGGTAAAAGACAGCTTAGTATTACCTAATTGGATAATATTTTGTAATTTGTGCCATAATTCAACTTCGTATTATGGCTATTACACCTTTCACCAAACAACAACTGTTGCCACAAGAGGAAAAATTAGAAGTCTTTCGGCAAAAAAGTGAGCTTTTTATTGGGGTTCCAAAAGAGACTTCCTACCAAGAGCGCCGTATTTGTTTGACGCCTGATGCTGTAAACTCATTAACCTCTCATGGCCATAAAGTCATGATAGAATCGGGTGCCGGACTGAGTTCCAGTTATTCTGATCAAGAATTTAGTGATGCCGGAGCTACTATAACCAATGACACTAAAAAAGTGTTGAGTTGCCCCATAATCCTTAAAGTTGAGCCGCTTACCTTAGAAGAAATAGATTTGGTAAAACAAAACACCATTGTCATTTCAGCTATCCAATTAAAAACAAGAAAATCAGGCTACTTTGAAGCTTTGATGAAGAAAAAAATAACCGCCTTAGCCTTTGAATACATCAAAGACGAAGATGGCTCTTACCCTGCCGTAAAATCTTTAAGTGAAATCGCCGGAACTGCCTCTGTACTCATTGCGGCCGAATTGATGATTAACAATCAATTTGGTAAAGGATTACTCTTAGGCAATATCACGGGAGTGCCTCCTACAGATGTAGTGATTCTAGGTGCAGGTACTGTGGGTGAATTTGCTGCCAAAACTGCATTAGGACTAGGCGCTAGTGTAAAAGTATTTGACAATTCCATTACCAAATTACGCCGTTTACAAAACAACTTGAATCAGCGCATCTTTACCTCTACTATACAGCCCAAAGCCTTATTAAAAGCCTTGCGTCGTTGTGACGTAGCCATTGGAGCGATGAGAGGAGTTGACCGTTGTCCTGTGGTGGTTACCGAAACCATGGTAGAACACATGAAAAAAGGGGCAGTGATTATTGATGTAAGCATTGATACTGGAGGATGCTTTGAAACCTCAGAAGTGACTACACACGAATCACCAACTTTTATTAAAAACGATATTATTCACTATTGTGTACCGAATATCCCTTCGCGCTATTCCAAAACTGCATCCCTTTCGATAAGTAATATCATTACTCCTTATTTATTGCAAATTGCTGAAGACGGTGGAATAGAAAGTGCCATTCGATGTAATAAAGGCTTGAAACACGGTGTATATCTATACCATGGTATCTTGACCAACAAAGCTATTGGTGAATGGTTCAACCTACCTGATAGTGACATCAACTTAATTGTTTTTTAAAACAATAATAGTGAACTAAAGCACTGCCGTACTCAAACATTTGATTACTTTTGCGAAAAAATAAACAACTATGAAGTTTTACCAACGATTAGCTTACTATTTGGTGGGCTTTGTGATAGGGCTCTTTTTTGTAGCCATGGTGCTGAGCGGAAAAGATACTCGGTGCAATTATTTCCCCAATGCCAGAGTGTTAAACGATATAAGGAACAAGCCCTTTATCTACGACACAGAAGCTTCTAGAAGACTTACAGAAGATTGGGTAGATACCGCAGATGTCAAGAACACACTAACCTATGGAGACGTCGATTTTGACAAAAGCAACATTCCAACAGACGGCGGCAAATTGTACATCGTGTATGGGAAAACCAAAAAAGACAAAGAGATTACCTTAGAGATAATCAATTACACAGAAAAAGCAGTTTTACGAAATATCATCAAACGAACTACTAAAGAGTAAAGCATAAAAAAAGGGTTGTCATATGACAACCCTTTTTTTATATAGTCTAAGACTAACGGATTAGTTTCCGTGTCTTTTTTCAATATCATCAATTGCTTCTTTACTCATTGTATCAACCAATACTGGAGTTGCAATGAACAATGAAGAATAAGTTCCTACGATTATACCGATTAACATCGCGAAGATGAATCCACGGATAGAATCACCACCAAAAACGAACATGATTAACAATACCATAATCATCGTTAATGACGTATTTAAGGTTCTTGATAAGGTTGTATTAATAGAAGCGTTTACCACATCTTTAAAGTGACCTTTTCTATCTCCTGCAAGGAACTCTCTAATTCTATCAAATACAATTACGGTATCATTCATTGAGTATCCAATTACTGTAAGGATAGCCGCGATGAAATGTTGATCCATTTCCATGTGGAATGGCATGTATTTGTATAATAAAGAGTATAATCCTAATACGAAAATAACGTCATGTATTACCGCTGCAATCGCACCTAATGAATACTGCCATTTGCGGAATGAGATTACCAAGTATAGACCTACTACTAACATCGCTCCGATAACAGCCCAGAATGAGTTGGTTTTGATATCAGCAGAGATTGCTGCTCCTACTTTAGAAGCTTGTAATACCCCAACTGTTTTACCATCGTATGCATTGGTAAATTTATCATAAGTAACCGCTGGAGAGAAATACTTTTTCAATCCATCGTATAATTTTTTGTTTACTTCAGCATCAACGCCAACACCTTCTTCTTTGATTTTGTATTTGGTTGTGATTTTCAACTGATCATCTTCTCCAAATACTTTAGCTTCTACAGTAGTACCAAATGCTTTTGATAATTCTTCAGAAACAGTAGTTGACTCAACTGGTTTTTCAAATTTCACTTGGAACGTTCTACCTCCAACGAAATCCACACCTTGATCCAATCCATTAAAGTAGAAAGAAATACAACTTACTACTACTACAGCAGATGAAAATAAGTATGACCATTTTTTAATTCCAACGAAATCAAAATGGAAACCAGTAAACCAGTTTTTAGTCAATCCCGTAGTAAAGGTCAATTCTCTGTTGTGAGCAATATCTTTATCAATAAAGATACGTGCAATAAAGATAGAAGTAAATAAAGAGGTGAAAATACCAATTAAAAGCGTTAACGCAAATCCTTGGATTAATCCTGTACCAAATACGAATAAGATAGTACCTGTTAATACGTGTGTTACGTTTGCATCAATGATTGAACGCATAGCTCCTTTCCACCCGTATGACGTAACCACAGCATCCGCTAATGATTTACCTTCACGTAATTCTTCTTTTGCTCTTTCATATATAATGATGTTCGCATCTACTGCAGTACCCAATGTTAATACGATACCGGCAATACCTGGCAATGTCAATACAAAACCAAAACTTGCCATTACACCAAATAAGAATAATAAGTTCAATAATAAAGCTGCATTAGCATACCATCCAGCTCTACCGTAGTAGAATACCATCCAAAAACATACTAATAACAATCCAACGATAGATGAAATTAATCCCGCATGAATAGCGATTTCTCCTAAGGATGGTCCAACAATTTCTGATTGGATGATTTCAGCTTCAGCTGGTAATTTACCAGCTCTTAATACGTTAGCTAAATCTTTAGTTTCAGATACTTCAAAGTTTCCAGAAATTTCAGATCTACCACCTGAGATAGGACCAGAAGAAACTCCAGGAGCAGAATATACTACATCATCTAAAGCAATAGCGATATAACTTTTTTGAGTGTAAGCTCTACCTGTTAATTCTTCCCATGTTCTAGCACCTGCACCATTCATTTGCATTGTAACCGATGGTTTACCCATTTGGTCAAATGAATCTTTAGCATCAACGATAACACCACCACTCATTGGAGCCAGGTTATCTCTATTTCCTTTTAAAGCGTATAATTCAACTGTTTCCGTTTCTTTCTTCGTTTTCTCGTCGATTTTCACGTTAGGTTTACCCCAAACGAATTTAGCGTAACGTTTATCAGCTGGTAATAAAGCTTTTATTTCTTGTCTTTTTAAATAGCCATTGATTGTTGCAGTATCTTTTGGATTTGCAAGTACTAAAACTGGTCCACCACCTTGAGAAACAAATTTATCAAACAATGGATTGTTTCCTTTTTTAGCAACAGCTGTATCTTTAGATTTATCAGTCAATAATTTACTGATAGAATCAGCTGGTTTTTCAACGGCAGCTTTTACGTCATTTTTAACAGTAGCTTTCAAAGCTTCGTTGGCTTGTTGTAAGAAGCCCATCATTTCTTCAGCTTTGTACGTTTCCCAGAACTCTAATTCTGCTTTACTAGAAACTAACTTTTTAATACGGTCTACATCTTTAGCACCTGGTAACTCAATTAAGATTCTACCTGTTTGTCCTAATTTAGCAATGTTTGGTTGTGTTACACCAAATTTATCGATACGGCTTCTCAATACACCAAAAGCAGATTCTACTGATTCATCTACTTTTTTAGCCAATACTTTTTTCACTTGGTCATCAGACATATTGAAGTCTACTACACCTTGTAAATTTCTATTCGCGAAAATATCAGGAGACGCTAATTTAGTAGTTCCTTTATTGGCATCAAATGCTTCGAAGAACGCATCCAAATACGATTGATTTCCTTTTTGATTCTTTTTAGCATCTTCTAATGCTTTGTTGAATACTGGATTTTTAGAGTTGTTTGATAATTGTTTCAATACATCTTTAACCGAGATTTGAAGAATCACGTTGATTCCTCCCTCAAGGTCAAGACCTTTATTGATTTGTTTATCTTTTACTTCGTTGTACGTAAACTCAGTAAACCCTAAATTGAAAACATTTTCTTTTCCAATGGAGTCCAGATATTTTACTTCTTTCACAGGATTTCCTGCCGCGAAGTTTTTGGCATCATCTTTTACTTTGTTGGCCACAAATGTGAATGAAAGTTGGTAGATACTTACCAATGCAAATAGAATTGCGAAAAATTTAATGAGTCCTTTATTCTGCATTATTACTAAAAATTAATTAATTCTTGTTTTTGATGTGTTTTCACAAAAAAGAAAACCATTGAAATTCAAAACATTATAAGCTAAAGCATTGAATTTACAACAATTCTATTTTTTTTGAAACGTGCAAATATATAATTCTATATAAGATTAACCAATTATTTAGGGATTAATATGAAAAAAAAGACACTAAAAATAAGAGACTCTATTTTTTGGCATCAATAATTATAGAATAGTCAATTATGAAATGCTAAAATTATGATAAACTTATTTTTTAGTTGTTAAAATAGCAATTTGATAATTCAATCGATTTCGCCCATTCAGTAAATGAATTTTCTATCTTATTATTTATATTTGTGCACGCGAAAATTTTTCACTAAACACTAACAACAAACCTCAACAATATGGCAAAAATTAAAGTAGCTAATCCGGTTGTAGAAATCGATGGCGATGAAATGACTCGAATTATATGGAGTTTTATAAAAGAACAATTAATACTTCCTTATTTAGATTTAGATATTAAATATTATGATTTAGGCATTGAAAGTCGTGAGGCCACTAAAGACCAAATCACGATAGACTCTGCAGAAGCTATCAAACAATACAATGTAGGGATTAAATGTGCTACCATCACTCCAGACGAGGAGCGTGTTAAAGAATTTAATCTTTCTGAAATGTGGAAATCACCGAACGGTACTATTCGTAATATCGTAGGTGGAACCGTATTCCGTGAGCCAATCATCATGAGTAATGTACCTCGCTATGTACAAGGATGGACCAAACCCATCGTAATTGGACGTCATGCTTTTGGAGATCAATACAAAGCTACGGATAAAGTAATCAAAGGAAAAGGAACACTTACCATGTCATTCACTAACGAAGCAGGGGAAACGACTACATGGAATGTATATGACTTTAAAGGCGATGGAGTAGCGATGTCTATGTACAATACTGACGAAAGTATTTACGGCTTTGCCCATTCATCCTTCCAAATGGCGTTAACTAAAAAATGGCCATTATACCTTTCTACTAAAAACACGATCCTTAAAGCCTATGACGGGCGCTTCAAAGACATCTTTGAAGAAGTATACCAACAACATTACAAAGCCGATTTTGAGGCGAACGGAATCATTTACGAGCACCGTTTGATTGACGATATGGTTGCCTCTTGTATGAAATGGAATGGTGGATTTGTTTGGGCGTGTAAAAACTACGATGGTGATGTACAATCAGACACTGTTGCTCAAGGATTTGGTTCATTAGGTTTAATGACTTCTGTATTGGTTACTCCTGATGGAAAA
Organism: Flavobacterium sp.; assembly: GCA_024644655.1. GTDB lineage: Bacteria > Bacteroidota > Bacteroidia > Flavobacteriales > Flavobacteriaceae > Flavobacterium. Next base: position 2,157 of record JAHEHJ010000001.1, on the reverse strand, counting down.
ACAGTAGAAGCTGAAGCCGCTCACGGAACCGTAACTCGTCACTATAGAGAACACCAAAAAGGAAGAAAAACATCTACCAACCCAATCGCTTCTATCTTTGCATGGACTCGTGGATTGGAACACCGTGGTAAATTAGACCAAAACCAAGAATTAATCAATTTCTGTCATGCTTTAGAAGCCGTTTGTATCGAAACAGTAGAATCAGGGAAAATGACTAAAGACTTAGCGATGTTGGTTAAACCAGAGGGATTAACAGATGCAGACTACTTGTCTACTGAAGATTTCTTGCAAGCTTTGAAAACCAATTTGGACGCGAAACTTTCTTAAGTCCAAACAACATACTACCAAAAAAGGCACTCTCAATCGGAGTGCCTTTTTTTATTGTTTTTTCAATACCATATCTTTCTTGAAGATGATTAGTTTGGCTTTCACACCTGTAGTTAGGTTCCATTTGTTGGTCGTAACCATACCCCCATTCTCATCATAAATCACGAACTGGGCGGTATTGGGACCCGACTCCCCTTGGTTCATAGCCTCCACTTCTATTTTATTGATGCCCTCTTGTAAATCTAAATACACTTCTCTAAAGTCTATATCCAAGAGAATCCCATCCACGGCTACTTTATCATTGAGCCAGATGCGCACTACATCCCCATCGGGGGCTTCGTGATCTCGGCATGCAATTTTGATAATTTTGGTTCCTACCTTAAACTCACCCAAGAACGTATCACTTTTATACCGTTCTAAAATCACCCCATCATTGCTTTTATGGTTCATCTTTTCGGTAAAAGGTTTGCTCACATCTTCGAATTGCTCTTGATGCATAACACCGCGCTCCTGCTCGGGTTTCTTGTGCAGCAAAGACACCCCTTGTAACAGTTTGTCTTTCTTATCAAAAATACTCGGATAGGTAATGGCTTTAGAAGAGGTGGGTGCAATAGCACCCGATTTATTAGTTACTGGCGCTATATTCACACTTCGCTTGGACGTATCAAACTGGGCCATTCCTTTTAAGGAAAGCAACAGCAAACCGAATCCAACATGTGATAATTTCATAACAATAAGCAATAGGTGTGTAAAAGTATTTAATTTCTATAGAAATCCTATTTTATATTAACCCAAACTTAACAAATTACCGTAACAAAGCCTTACTTTTAGCGTCTCATAGCTGATTTACTAAAACTGTAATTTCATGTTCAAAAATACACTACTACTTTTAAGTTTTTGGAGCACATTTGTTTGTTTCTCCCAAGAAAAAGTAACACTGAGTGGGACGGTAACCGACTCTAAAACCAACGAAACCTTGATTGGGGTATCGGTATATGTGCCCGAATTAAAAGCCGGTATAAACACCAATGAATATGGTTTTTATTCCATTACCCTTCCTAAAGGAGACTACCAATTAAATCTGAGTTACCTCGGATACCAAACGGTTTCCGAAACGCTTCATCTTTCGGGGGATCTTAAGAAAAACTATGCTCTTATAGAGCAGGGCGAACTCTTAGACGAGGTAGTGGTTACCGAAAAAACGGGCACCAATATTCGCAAGCCTGAAATGAGTGTTCACAAACTCTCTGCTAGTACCATCAAAAAAATACCTGTGGTTCTGGGCGAAGTGGATGTATTGAAAGCACTACTTACCTTGCCGGGAGTAACTAACGCGGGTGAAGGGCAATCGGGCTTTAATGTGCGGGGTGGCGGTGCCGATCAGAATTTAATTCTTTTGGATGAAGCTACTATATTCAACTCCTCTCACCTATTTGGGTTCTTTTCGGTCTTTAATCCCGATGCTATCAAAGATATTAAACTTTATAAAGGAGGCATACCCGCTCGTTTTGGAGGACGTGCCTCTTCCGTTTTGGAATTGTACCAAAAAGATGGAAACAGCCATCAGTTTGGCATGAATGGAGGTATTGGTTTGGTGTCCAGTCGCTTATTGGCTGAAGGCCCCATAGTAAAAGACAAAAGCTCGTTTCTATTAGCCGGAAGAGCTTCGTATGCCCATTTGTTTTTAAAGTTAGCCAAAAACAAGAACTCGGCTTACTTTTATGATTTGAACACCAAGATGAGCTTTAAATTGAACCCCAACAACAACTTATACCTATCGGGGTATTTTGGTCGCGACGTATTCAGTTTGTCCAATAGTTTTGTGAACAC
>JAHEHJ010000163.1 GCA_024644655.1 Flavobacterium sp. | reverse complement strand
GCACTTTCGCGCATTAATTCTATTTCTTCACGTGATTTTACTATAATCATGGTTTCTAATTTTCAGTTCGCAAAAGTACAATAATAATGCTAATTTTTTATTTCAATTGAGGCGAATAAAAAAAGCGATTCATTAGAACCGCTTTTAAGTATGCTTTGCTTGAAAATGATTTACAATAACGAATGGCTAGTCATAGCAGCAGGTTGTGCAACGCCCATCAATTCTAAAATGGTTGGAGCAATATCTCCTAAAACACCGTTGTTAATTTTTTTCAAGTCTTTGTCTACTAAAATAATTGGCACAGGATTCGTAGTGTGTGCTGTATTGGGTGATCCATCAGGATTGATCATGGTTTCACAGTTTCCGTGATCCGCAATGATGATGGTAGTATAGTCATTGGCTAAAGCCGCTTCTACCACTTCTTTTACACAAATATCTACCGCTTCACAAGCTTTGATAGCTGCTTCCATGATTCCGGTGTGTCCTACCATGTCACCGTTAGCGAAGTTCAAACAAACAAAATCCACTTCTCCTTTATTCAATTCAGGAACCAAAGCATCTTTCAATTCGTAAGCACTCATTTCAGGTTGTAAATCGTAAGTCGCTACTTTAGGTGAGTTTCTTAAGATTCGAGTTTCACCCTCGAAAGGAGTTTCTCTACCGCCCGAAAAGAAAAACGTCACGTGTGGGTATTTCTCTGTTTCGGCAATACGAATTTGTTTTTTGTTGGCTTTTTCCAATACTTCACCTAAAGTTTCTGTGATGTTGTCTTTATTGTACACCACTTTTACATTTTGGTAAGTTTCGTCGTAGTTGGTTAGCGTTACATAATACAAATTCAATTTGTGCATGTTTTGCTCGTGAAAATCTTGTTGCGAAAGCGCTTCGGTCAATTCACGACCTCTATCAGTTCTAAAGTTGAAGAAAATAACCACATCGTCTTCTTCAATTATTGCCAATGGTTTTTCGTTAGCATCCACATTAACAAGCGGTTGAATAAATTCATCGGTCACATCATTTCCATAACTGGTTGCAATAGAAGTTACCACATCTTTTGTTGGAGTTCCAGTTCCATGTACCACTAAATCGTAAGCTAATTTTACTCTTTCCCAACGTTTATCACGATCCATTGCGTAGTAACGGCCAATAACCGAAGCAATTTTTACGGGTGTTGGTGCAATATAATCGTGTAAGTCTTGAATGTATTTTTTTCCTGATTTAGGATCTACGTCACGTCCGTCAGTAAAAGCGTGAATGAATACTTTGTCTAGACCGTATTCTTGTGAAGCATCGATCAAACCTCTTAAATGAGAGGTGTGCGAGTGTACACCACCATCAGAAACCAAACCTAAAAAGTGTACTTTTTTATTGTTGGTTTTAGCGTAGTTAAAAGCATCAATCAGCACTTGTTCTTTGGCTAATGTTTTATTGGCTACGGCCAAATTGATTTTGGCTAAATCTTGGTACACAATGCGTCCAGCTCCAAGGTTCATGTGACCTACTTCTGAATTTCCCATTTGACCTTCAGGTAAACCAACGTTTAAACCGTCAGTTCTCAATTGAGCGCTTGGGTATTTTGTATATAAACTATTTATAAAAGGGACATTCGCATTGTCTATTGCAGATACTTTAGGATCAGGAGATTTCCCCCAACCATCTAAAATCATAAGGATAACTTTCTTGTTCATCGGAATTTATTTTAGGCAAAGATAAGGCATTTCTAAAAATCTCCGAATACTTCCAATTCACAATTATTCAAATAGTAACAAATACAATCGTTTTTGTTTTATAAATGAATTTTATGGGAATTTATTATTTTTTTAAAGAGTTGTAATCGATAAAGTAACGAACACTTATCGAAAAAACATGGTTTAAGTTATTCTTGTCAATGACTTTTTGAAAATTACTGCCTAAATCTCTTTTGAATTCATTTTCAAATAAAGCGGCATTGTTTCTATATAAGATGGAAACTTGGCTTCCAGGAGCAAACCACCAAGAATACGATACATCCAAATTCCAAGCATTAAAGATAGAATTACTATTTTGAGTAAAGTGGGTAGTAGTATTCAAGGTTCCGTCATTCTGAAGGCTATAGTATTGACTATAGTCGGCATAACTTAAATAATGACGTAACGAAAGGTTAAAGTTCATGTCACTATTGATAGTGAATTTACCTTGTACGGTGTTGATGTAGGTGCTACGGTCTCTTCGGCCCATAAAAATCTCATGAGTAGCACTGTCACTTCCTACATAGCCCAAGTTGTTGTCTTGTTTGCTGAAATCAAAATTATAACTAAGTGAAAAATGATCCGAAAAACGGTATCTAGGACCAATTACAATTCCATAATTTAGCCTGCCTTTTTCATTGACAAAACTGATAAAAGGATTCAAATCAAAAGCAAATTTATTATTCGAATTGGAGGAATAATATAAGTAAGTCGATATAAATTCTGGTATTTGCAAAAAGCGAGATTGGTCTACTGTACGAGGTTCGTAGAAATCATATATTTTTATTGGTCTTGCATTGAACCCGCCTCCAAAATAATGATTCTTTTTATTTACAGAATTTAAATTAAAATTGACCATTCCTTGTTGGATTCGACCTGTTCGGTTGTCAAATTCTGAATAGAGATTCATATAAATGTTGAACATATTGAATGTCTTGGTCGGATTTAAAATGCGGTAACTTCCATTAGAATAAAAACTATGATAATTGCTTTGGAACTGAATACCCATATCGTCTTTGTCAAATCCTTTTGAAATATATTCGGCCCCAGCGCTATACTGAAACTTGCCGCTAGTTTCTCCAATATTGATACTAGAACTGTATCCTTTTTTATTTTCTACACCCAATCCATTGACAAAGCTATATTTATAATCGCCAGATACATTATAGGTATTTTTCTTCGTGTTTAAATCAAATAAAAGAGCCGATACATTTCCGTCACGTCCATCTCCATTGCGCGTTACATTGGTATTAATAAATGAGATAGATGAGTTTTTTCTAAAGCGTTGGTCTAAAACAAATACATTGTAATTAGCCAAAGGTTCTATCAATGCTTTACGAGTGGTTCCAGTAATATCATTGGTAATAATAGCTTCTGTTTTCTCGGTCACAGCGTTCAAAACACCAATACCTAAACCGTTTTTAGTTCGCCCCGAAATTTTTAACGCATTCAATAAGTTTACTTTTCCTGGATATTCAGTAACAGATTCATTGGCGGATAGTTCAG
>JAHEHJ010000162.1 GCA_024644655.1 Flavobacterium sp. | reverse complement strand
CCATCTCAGCCTCTTGCAAGGCTTTCTTCATAAAATAGGTGTCGTTGAAAGGGTTTTCCATTTGGCAAAAATAAGAATTCAATTTGTACATTTGCACCATGTCAAACAATTTACTTTCAAGTATTAACAGTCCCAATGATTTACGTCAACTTGATGTCAATCAATTGCCGCAACTGGCTCAAGAGTTGCGCGACTTCATTATCGATATAGTTTCGGTAAAAGAAGGGCATTTGGGTGCTAGTTTGGGAGTGGTAGAGTTGACTATTGCTTTGCATTATGTTTTTGATACGCCCAACGATTGTTTGATTTGGGACGTAGGACATCAAGCCTACGGACATAAAATACTTACGGGTAGGAGAGCAACATTCCATACCAACAGACAACTTCATGGCATTTCAGGTTTCCCAAAAAGAAGTGAAAGTGAGTACGATGCTTTTGGCGTAGGCCATTCGTCCACTTCTATTTCAGCTGCTTTAGGAATGGCGATTGCCGCTAATTTGAAAGGTGATATGGAGCAACACCATATTGCGGTCATTGGGGACGCCTCAATAGCTTCGGGAATGGCTTTTGAAGGATTGAATCACGCTGGAGTTACGGATGCCAATTTACTAGTCATTTTAAATGATAACGCTATTGGAATTGATCCAAGCGTGGGAGCTTTGAAAAACTATTTGACGGCAGTCAAAGAAGGTAAAAATCCAAGACAGAACAACATGATTAAGTCCTTGAATTTTGACTATTCAGGACCTATTGATGGGCATGATATTCAGGCAGTAATTCAAGAATTGGAGCGACTTAAAAAAGTAAAAGGCCCTAAATTTCTCCACGTTATTACGACCAAAGGGAAAGGATTACAACAAGCCGAAGAGAATCAGGTGCAATACCATGCGCCAGGAAAATTTGATGCCCATACCGGAGAAATTATTCCTAAATCTTCAGCAAATCTACCGCCAAAATACCAAGATGTTTTTGGTTTGACGGTTTTGGATTTGGCACAAAAGAATGAAAAAATTATTGGAATTACTCCGGCAATGCCTACTGGGAGTTCATTAAAGTTGATGATGGATGTGCTTCCAAAACGTGCTTTTGATGTGGGTATTGCGGAACAGCATGCAGTTACTTTGGCAGCAGGAATGGCAACACAAGGGATGATTGTTTTTTGCAATATCTATTCTACTTTTTTACAAAGAGCCTATGATCAAGTAATTCATGATGTGGCTTTACAAAATTTACCTGTCATTTTTTGTTTAGATCGTGCGGGGTTAGTGGGAGAGGATGGCGCCACACATCATGGTGTTTTTGATTTGGCATATTTGCGTTGTATTCCAAATATGATTGTGTATTCGCCACGAAATGAAATGGCTTTGCAAAATATTTTATATACCGCTCAATTAGGATTGGGACATCCTATTGCAATTCGTTATCCTCGTGGACGCGGACAAAATACCCATTGGCAAACACCCTATCAAACCATAATAATTGGTAAAGCTCATTGTGTAAAAGAAGGAACTCAAATCGCCGTTTTGTCTAACGGAACGATTGGAAATAATGTGACGCAAGCGTTAGAAAATTTACAGAATCCAAATGCGATTGCTCATTTTGATTTTCCTTTTGTAAAACCTTTGGACGAAACACTATTACATACTATTTTTTCAAAATATAAAACTATAATCACCATCGAAGATGGCGTAATTACAGGAGGATTTGGTAGTGCGATATTGGAATTTGTAGCAGCTAATAAGTACCATTCTATTATTCGTTTATTAGGTATTCCAGATGATTTTATAGAACAGGGTACTGTTTTGGAATTGCAACAATATTGTAAAATTGACGTTAGTAGTTTGGAAGTTCTTTTTAAAGAACTGATTTAACATAATCAATTAAGAATAAAAAAATAAATTATAATGAGGTTAGCCTGTGCTATTTTTCTATTGGTTTTTTCGGTTTCAGTTTTTGCTCAAGAATTGACCAATTCTAAATCACCAGATACTATTTCGTATTGGACAAAAAAGAATAAATTAGGATTTGATATCTCTGAAATTGCATTTGTTAACTGGAGTGCTGGGGGTAATAGTGCTGTTTCGGGATTGTTTAAAGGAGATTTTTCAAGGGTTTATGCTAAAGAAAATCGCAAATGGGTGAATGAGCTTTTTATTCGCTATGGTCTGAATAAACAAGACGGGCTCGGGGTGAGAAAAACAGATGATGCAATACAAATTAACTCTACATTTGGGTATCGAAAAGATACGATTACAAATTGGTACCATTCTGCTAAATTTAATTTTAACACTCAATTTACCAATGGATATGTGTATCCAAATACGGAAAAAGTGATTTCTAGATTGTTCGCGCCGGCCTACATATTTTTAGGTGTTGGAGCTGAAAATGCAAATAAAGAGAAAAAACGCATTTTCTATATTTCACCTTTTACCTTTAAGACTACTTTGGTTTTAGATCAAAATTTAGCCAATCAAGGTGCTTTTGGTGTTACCAAAGCGTTGTACGATCTGAATGGAAATATAATTAGTAGTGGAAAACGTTCTAAAACAGAACTCGGGTTTTTATTTACTAGTTTTTATAAAAAGGAGATTGTAAAGAATATTACCTTAGTTAATAAACTGAGTTTGTACTCGGATTACATCAATAATTTCGGGAATATTGATGTAGATTGCGATCTCTCTTTGGATTTGGTAGTCAACCAATATGTAAAAGCTAATATTGGAGCTAGAGTGGTGTATGATGATGATATTAAGGCTAAGGAAGAAGTAAACGGGACTCAAGTTACGGTTGGTCCAAAAGCACAATTGAAGCAGTTGTTAGGAGTGGGAATAGTATATTTATTTTAAACCACCATTAAGTTACAACCTCTAATATCGGAATGATCAAATCGACCTAAAACTTCAAAACTTCCGTTAGGGTATTTTTTTCCTAAGTCTTGCGTAGCGATAAATGAACACGAATTGATATTAGCCAAGTCAATTACGTTAATACCGCCTGTTTTACCTTCTCTGACGTAAGACAAAGCGTCTTCAGTATCGCGTACGAGTATTTGCATCCACGAAGGGCATTCAAAAATTCCTTCGCCAAGAGAATAGGCTTGTGACAATAATTCGGTCATTCCATATTCCGAATGAATGGTATTGACGCCAAATCCTTCGCAGAGTTGTTGGTGTAATTCTTCTCGAATCATTTCTTTTCGCTTGCCTTTCATGCCGCCCGTTTCCATAATGATGG
>JAHEHJ010000161.1 GCA_024644655.1 Flavobacterium sp. | reverse complement strand
CTGCTTTCAGTACGTCTAAAGCTGCTTGTGTGGATAAAGGATGTGACGTAGCAGCCATCCCGTTTTGGGCCATCACCTGTGAACGTGTTGCCCATAATTTTCCATAGGTTCTATCTTGTGCATGTCCTAAAAAAGGCAATACGAGTAAGAGGAGAAGTTTTTTCATGTTGTTGATTTTGAGGGGGTAAATTAAGTTTTCATTCGTTGAAATACAATCTTTTTTTAATTAGTCGGAAATAGAATAACACCATAAAAGGGATATTGTTATTTTTCCAAAAAATCAATTAAAATAGGCCCCCTTATTTTTACAGTCCCATAGGATATGTGACGATTTAAATCATTACCTATAAAATAGCGAGTTAAACATGAATCTAATTTCACCCGAAGCCGCACTATTATTTAGAATAATTGTCGGTGCAATAATTACCACATATATCGTCATAATATTATGGACTATCAGAGAAATATTGTTCGCTAGTACCCTTTCCTATATTCAAAAAACCAGTTGGTCTCTGTTAATCTTATTTCTTCCTTTTTGGGGGATCATCATCTATTATTTAAATAATTATAAGAAGGCTTAATTGTTCAGAATTTCATAAACCAAAGCCCAAAAACTTGGAAGACATACAGCCGCAAACCTTTAAACCACTAATAAAATGAAAACACGCCTGCTATGGTCAAGTAATATCTTGTGCCTATTCTTGTATTTTTCCTGCACTAACATGGAAAAAGAAGTTGAAATAGAAAATATGTACACATCGATGGTTATTTCTGAAAAATGGAATTTGAAGAAGAGTGGTAAGCAGGCTAATCATTTCAAAAATTTGGAAATGGAAATGCTTGATGAGGTATTTTGCTATGCACCTAGTTTGGGGAGAGGTGCCTTTTTCTTCATCCCTACCTCCCGAATGCAAAATTTTGAATTCATAAATATACAGCCATCGGATGTCGTGATAGGTGGAGGTGGTGGGACACCTTCAGATTTAAATTTCGCACAAATGGAAGGCTCCGTTCCCATGGTTTCTATAAAAGATGTAAATAATCCCTGTTTGAAAAGTACACTGGACATGGTATTACACAATACAGATATATTGAATCAGATGTCACAAATGCTTCGTAATTTTGGGCAGAACACAAACATTAAAATTGTTTTTGAGGAAAAAAGCTTCCCCCCAGATAATCATCAATTAGGAGAGTTTAGGGCTGGGCAAAAAGAGAATTTCTTTCGAATTGCCCTTGACATAAACAAATTGCCATCCTATTCAAAAGAAGTGATAGTCTCTGTTATTTATCATGAAATGTTACATGCACAATTGGAATATTTATTTCACCAAAAAGCAATTCCGGATCATGAGCGAATGGCAAGCGAATATTTATTCATCGCCGTAAATTCTATGCGCAATCAATTTCAAGGAATGGATGAATTTACGGCTAAATCATTAATTTTTGCTGGCTTGAAAAATACATTGATTTATCAAACTGACAGTGAAAATATGAATAAACAAGTTAGAGAAAATATGTATGAAATTGAATCAAATTATAAAAATCGAAAAAATGGAACTTACTGCAATTAATTGGAAATCCATGTTTTGGATACTCTTCCTTTTCTTTATTAATCCAACGTATGGTCAAATTGATATACATACGAGTAAAATGGAACCTTGGTCGTTCAGCGCTATAAATCCTAAGGAACCATTTTACTACTATGGAAATAAAAAAAGAGTCTGGGAAACTCATTGTTATGAAACCTTGGAAAATGACATTGTCAACGAGGTTCCAGTGCCCGCGGATATCTTATGTAGGAACAATATAGGATTTTTTGCATTTCTTATTAATAAAAATGGACGGCTTGAACGTCTAGAATATCAGGGAGATTTGGATCCTATCATCGTTGAAAAAATAAAATCAAATATTCGAAAAACGGATAGGCAGTTTGTGAAGCCTATTAAATCATTACATACCCAAAAGCATTGGTTTTTGCTTCCATTTCTTTCAAACGCTTACCATTTGAATTACCGTAAGTGTCCTAATGTAGATCAATTAGAAACAGAATTCGACTTTGTTTACAAACATTTTAAGTCCTATTTAAAACTGCAATATATTTTGCCTGAATCGACGTCTATAACCCACTTACATCCGATGGATCATTTTGGTGAAATGATTAAAAAGGGAATGATTCAAGGAGAAATTTATTAAAAACAAAAAACCCCCGAACATTGTTCGAGGGTTTTTACATTTTGAACCACCAAATTATTTAAGCACGTTTTGGAAAAAACTTCTGCTTCATGCGCTCCGAGATGTAATACATACACGGCACAATCACCAGGGTCAAGACCGTCGAGAACGTCAATCCGAAAATGATTGTCCAAGCCAAAATCCCCCAGAAATCCGCAGATTCCGATCCAAAGAAAATATGTGGATTCAGCTCCGTAAACATCGACACAAAGTCAATGCTCAAGCCTACCGCCAATGGAATCAAACCTAATACCGCAGCTGAGGCTGTCAACAATACCGGCGTTAAACGAATTCCACCACCTTCAATGATGGCTTCTTTCAAGTCATAACCACGTTTGAAACGTAGCTCCTCAATGAACTCGATCAACAAAATACCGTTTTTCACCACGATACCTGCTAAGGCAATAATCCCCACGCCCGACATAATCACCGAGAAGGTCATTCCAAAGGCCATAAAGCCTAACAATACACCAATCAAGGATAACAAAATCGTCGCGAAAATAATGAATGGTTTCACCGCCGAGTTAAACTGCGTCGCTAAAATCAAATAGATCAACACCAAGGCTGCCATAAAGGCTACACCCAAGAATTCACCTGATTCTTTCTGCTGCTCCTGCTCGCCACCCATACGAATTTTGTAGCCCTGCGGCATATCAATCGTCTCAAACAATTGCTCCAATTCACCCACAATCTGATTCGCATTATACCCCTGAACCACATCGGATCCCAAGGTAACTACACGCTCCTGATTCTTGCGGTTAATCTGGCTAAACGAAGTCGCATAACGAATATCCGCAATTGCATTCAACGGAACTTGACGCAAGGCACCGCCCATATTCATGTCGCGGTAGGTAATGTTCATCGACAATAATTTCTCGATTTGATTACGAGAATCCCCTTTCAATCGCAATTGAATTGGATATTCATCCTTGATATCGCGGAACTTCGAAATCTCAGCACCGAATAATCCCGTACGAACAGCCATCGCAACTTGTGCGGATGAAAT
>JAHEHJ010000145.1 GCA_024644655.1 Flavobacterium sp. | reverse complement strand
TTACTGCTGACGAAGAAGTAGAATTAGCTCAGAAGATCAAAGCCGGAGACCAACGTGCTTTAGAGAAATTGACCAAAGCTAATTTACGTTTCGTTGTTTCGGTGGCTAAACAATACCAAAACCAAGGTTTAACACTTCCTGATTTGATTAATGAAGGAAATTTAGGTTTGATTAAAGCAGCACAACGTTTTGATGAAACGCGTGGTTTCAAATTCATTTCGTATGCCGTTTGGTGGATTCGTCAGTCTATTTTGCAAGCTTTGGCAGAACAATCTCGTATCGTTCGTTTGCCTTTGAATAAAATTGGTTCTATCAATAAAATCAATAAAATGTACGCTTTATTGGAGCAATCTAACGAGCGTCCGCCTTCTGCAGAAGAAATTGCAAAAGAATTGGACATGACTGTAAATGACGTAAAAGAGTCTATGAAAAACTCGGGGCGTCACTTATCTATGGATGCGCCTTTGGTGGAAGGAGAAGACTCCAACTTGTATGACGTGTTACGTTCAGGCGAGTCTCCCAACCCAGACCGCGAATTGATTCACGAATCATTGCGTACTGAAATTGAACGTTCTTTAGAAACCTTAACTCCAAGAGAAGCAGACGTAGTTCGTTTGTACTTTGGTTTAGGTGACCAACATCCAATGACTTTGGAAGAAATTGGAGAAACTTTCGACTTAACTCGTGAGCGTGTGCGCCAAATTAAAGAAAAAGCGATTCGCAGATTGAAACATACTTCAAGAAGTAAAATATTAAAAACTTATTTAGGGTAAACCTACCAAAACTCCGGCTTCATTCCGGAGTTTTTTAATTACAATTACACATGAAAAACACACTTATTGCCCCATCCGTTTTAGCAGCTGATTTTGCCAATTTGCAACGCGACATCGAAATGATTAATACTAGTGAAGCCGACTGGTTTCATATTGACATTATGGACGGTGTTTTTGTTCCCAATATTTCTTTTGGAATGCCGGTTTTAGAAGCGATTTCGAAACATGCTAAAAAAACTATCGACGTCCATTTGATGATTGTTGATCCTGATCGCTACATCAAAACCTTTGCTGATTTAGGTGCGAATGTATTAACCGTTCATTATGAAGCGTGTACTCATTTGCATAGAACACTACAAGCGATCAAAGCAGCAGGAATGAAAGCAGGTGTGGCTTTGAACCCACATACTAACATTAATTTATTAGAAGATGTGATTAACGATATTGATTTGGTTTGCATCATGAGTGTGAATCCAGGTTTTGGAGGTCAATCGTTTATTGAAAACACCTACGATAAAGTGCGTCAATTAAAAGCATTGATTACTAAAAAAGGAGCTTCAACTCAAATTGAAATTGACGGCGGGGTAACCAATAAAAATGCCAAACAATTGGCTGAAGCGGGTGCTGATGTTTTAGTAGCAGGAAGCTATGTTTTTAAAGCAAATGATCCAATTGCTACCGTAGCTGATTTAAAAAAAATAACTGCTTTTTAAAATACAGACAACTAATCCAAAACCTCTAGAATATCTAGAGGTTTTTGTTTTTAGACCAATTTCAAACCTTAAAGACCAAGAATCGCACAAAGCTTTTTTTATGATTTTTTTTGTAGAATATTTATTTAACTTTGTTCATTCGGTATCTAATCATTTATTTGTAAATTGGATGATTACTATTTTTTATTAAATGAAAAAAAAGCCTACTGTTTTATTAATTTTAGAAGGAACTTACCCCTATAATGGCGGTGGCGTTTCTACTTGGGCACATATCCTTTGTAATGAAATAAAAAATGTAAACTTCACTCTTTATTCGATAAATGCTTCTTACGAAGAAAAATCAAAGTACACTTTAAGCAACAATGTAAAACGTGTAGTACAAGTTCCCCAGTGGGCGCCATTAGAGCCTAAAGAACTTATTGATTATGGCAAAAAATACTACAAACTCGTTTTTAAAAAAAACTATAACGACGAAGCTATTATTGACGAGGAATTTATCCCTCTTTTTACTTCATTTTTAAAAAACATAAAAGCTACCGATTCTGACACAGCTGAATTAGATACTATCATTTATAAAATGTGGCGATTTTTCCAGCAACACGATTATAAGAAGACTATGCAGCGTCAGAAAGTTTGGCAAACTTTTTATGATATTTCAAAAGAGGACTTACTTCAAGATAACGATACCGAAACTACTTTACTAGACATAACAGAAGGACTACGTTGGATTTATAGATTTTTAATTCCAATTACTATTAAAGTCCCAAAATGTGAGATTTCGCATATTACATTAGCCGGCTTTCCCATCTTACCAGCTTTAGTATTAAAGTATAAATATGGCACTCCTATAATTGTTACTGAACATGGGGTTTTCATTCGGGAACGACTCTTGGCTATTAATGCTGCTGAATATTCTTTTTTCCTTAAAAAACTACTGATTCAGTTTTCAGAAGCTATTACAAAATTGGTGTACTACAAAGCCGATTTGATTTTGTCTGTCAACAAATTCAATATGACTTGGGAAAAATTATATGGAGCCGATACTTCTAAAATCAAGGTGATTTACAACGGTATTGACCACGAGTTATTTTCTCCAAAACCAAAACCAGATCATCTAAAAAATACTCCAACAGTTGTTGCAGCCGCTCGAGTATTTCATTTAAAAGACATTATTACTATGATTCGTTCTTGCGAAGTAGTACGAAAACAAATTCCTAATGTAAAGTACATTGTCTATGGTGATGATAACGCAGTTCCTGAATATACTGACGAATGTAATGCCCTAATACAAGAATTAAATTTGCAAGATAATTTCATTTTTGGAGGAATAACCAATAGCCCCAACCTTTTATATTGCGAAGGGGATATTTCTATTTTAACTTCTATTTCGGAGGGATTCCCTTATACCGTAATTGAATCTATGTCTTGTGGCGTACCCGTTGTTGCAACAGACGTAGGTGGTGTAGCTGAAGCTTTAGACGAAAGCTGTGGATTTATTTGCAAACCAAGAGATTTTGAAGAGATAGGAAACCGAGTGATTGAATTATTGCAAAATGATGAATTACGCAAACAAAAAGGGATTAACGCAAGACAAAAAGTAATCGACTACTTCACTATCGGAACTTTTATTTCTGAATATGAAAAAGCGTATGAAAGCGTTTTATAAATAAAACACGAACAAGTAAATTTGAAGAATCATTTGAAAATCCAAGAGCTACATACAAACAATATCGTCGAATTAACAGCTAACATCAAAGATAAGATTGGTGTACCTGTTAACACAATGGTAGTGGCTACAGCTATCGAGTCTATGGGAATTAGAGACAAAGA
>JAHEHJ010000141.1 GCA_024644655.1 Flavobacterium sp. | reverse complement strand
CCTATCATTTAGGACGTCATCTTTAAATTCAATGATTTGCTTTTTCATTTCCTTTATCTCTTTCATTTTTTGCTCTAAAGAAATCAGCTTATCATCAAGAATTTCTAGTTTTTGTTCCTTGTTATATTTTTGGTTATACCAAGCATCAATCATTTGACCTATTTCCCTGATGGTAAATCCTACCGATTTGGCATCACTAATGAATTCAAGTTTTTCTATCGTTACTTCGTCATAATGAAAGTAATTATTCGATTTGACTGATTCATCTTGTTTGCCCTCTATTAACCCCGACTTTTCATAGAAGCGGATAGTGTGTGTCGAAAGCCCAGTTTTTTTGGATAGCTCGTTTATTAACATATTACAAATATAGTGTGTTGAAAAATAAATATCAACCATAGACTATACTCTACTGTTGTAGGTTTAAAATTATGACTATATGTTTGTGACTCAAACAAATAATTAGACAATGAGACAAACAATTTTTATTACAGGTGCAAGCAGTGGTATAGGGAAAGAGACTGCAAAATATTTTCAAATAAATGGATGGAATGTTGTAGCAACAATGAGGAATCCTGAAAATGAAAGTGAATTAATTGGTTTGGAAAATGTTTTTGTGACGAAACTTGATGTATTGGATTTGGAATCAATCAACCAAGCAATAAGCAATGGGATTGTAATGTTTGGAGGAATTGACGTATTGCTCAACAATGCTGGATATGGAGCTTACGGCCCATTAGAATCTTTTCCAAGAGAAAAGATTTTACGTCAATTCAATACCAATGTTATTGGACTTTTGGATGTCACAAGAGCAATTCTACCTCATTTTAGAGAAAATAAAAAAGGAATAATAATGAATGTTTCCTCAATGGGAGGTAAAATGACTTTCCCATTGGGCTCATTATATCACGGAACAAAATTCGCAGTGGAGGGTATTTCAGAATCATTAAGATATGAGGTGGAACAATTTGGCGGAAAAGTTAAAATAATTGAGCCCGGCGCAATAGCCACAGATTTTGCAGGTCGTTCTTTTGATTTTAATAATGATGAAAAGTTGAGTGCCTATCAAAATATTGTAGGTAAAATTATGACAGTCTTTCCGCAGATGATTAAGAATGCCTCATCTACAAATGTGGTTACTGAAGTAATTTATGAGGCAGCAACAGATGGAACAAATAGATTAAGATATATGGCAGGAAAAGACGCCAAACTGTACAATCTATTAAATAAGTTATTGGGATATGGCTTCATATACAAAATGAACAAGAAGTTTTTCAAACTGTAAGAATAAAGTATTACCTCTTGTAAAATTGCACAAAGTCTATTTGTTAAATTTCCAAATGGTTAAATAAACAAAGATTGAATTTGTGCTGCAACATTCCACCTATTAAGGGAGCACAAATCAAAAAGAGGTCATTTCGGCCTCTTTTTTTGTTTAAAAACCATCCTATCTTTCTGTAAAGAGACATTTTTTGGGGTTGCAACTTTTAGTTTTTTCTTATACTAATTTAGCGTCGAAATCGTTCTTCAATAATTAAATTTATCTGTAAGTCATGCACAAATATGTAGCTGCCCTTTTATTCTTACTAGGAGTATCAAATACATTAATTGCCCAAGAAAAAAAAGTAATAGGCAGGCTAGTTGATGCCGAAACAAAGCAAGCAATTCCGTATGTAAACATAGGGGTTTTCCAAAAAAATATCGGAACAGTTTCTGATGAAAATGGGAACTTTGTACTAGGGTTTTCGGAGTATAGTACGCCGTCCGATTCCATCATTTTTTCGCATATTGGATACCAAACGGTTAAGTATGCTCTATCTCAATTGCTTAAATCAGTTGGAGATATTCCATTAAATCCCGAGTCTAAATTATTACAAGAAGTAAGCATTACGCCCAAGAAGATGGTGAAGAAATTTTTGGGAAGAAATGGTAAGGGCCTTGGACTCATGCATTTTAATTTTTATACATTTTATGAAAAAGAAGTGGATGATAGATTAGGTAAGGAAGCCGGAGTTTTGCTTCCCGTGAAAAGGGACTGCTATCTCAATGAGCTTCAGATGAACATAAGTTCAAATGAATTTTCAAGCTTAAAATTTAGATTGAATTTGTATAAAGTAGTCGATGGGATTCCCACAGAATTAATCATGCCCAAAGAAGTAATTTTTGAAATTAAAGAGGGTTATGTAGGCTTATATAGACTAGACCTGCGTTCTTATAATCTTTATTTGAGTAAAGATATGGGGCTTGTTGCTGCCACTATACAATGGGTTGAGAGCAAGAAATCAAAACCCGAAAGCAAATATTTTAGTTTATATTCTTCTCTCTCTGCGAATCCCTCATTTATATACCGTGCCAAATCTATGGCAAATTGGGTAACAAGTAAACAAGATATAAGCTTTGGCTTCTTATCGGAGTGCGATTAGCCCAGCTTTCTTTTTGGGTTCGTATACTTACAAAGGGATAAATGTGCTTTTTAATGTGGAAAACGGCTGCAACATTCCACCTAGTAAGGGGAGAAAGCCGATCAGAAATGATCGGCTTTTTTGTTGTATGAGCGTTTGATTGTTGGTTTAAAAATTCATAGTATATTTGATCATGCTAAAATTAGATCGGACATATAGCACCTCTGGAAACCTTTTTGATCAAAAAGAAGAGGCTACACATTATGTAGGAATGAGCAAGGAAGAAATAGGTAAGGTTTTTGCCTATTTAAACAGTGTTTCTTATAATTACCCTTTTGGGAATCCTCCTAAAATGGACAAAGCGGTGTTTTCAATGCGCAAGAATTAGTTGTCTAGCTAATGATTTAAATGATTTAGAAAATCTCTCTTTTTTGTGATAAAGACCATTGAACCCTCTTCTCCCATTTTGAGAAAGTATGTAGAATGCTTCTATTTTTACGAGGGAAAAGCGAACTCCTCCTTTAGTTACCTAGCCTTCCCACATTTTAACACGGGCCTTTCATTTATGAAGGGGGCCTCGGTTCAAAGGCAAGATTGGACTCTTCAAATTTCAGAAAATAGGACGGATAGCGTTCATATTGAAATACTCGGTAAGTATACGACTCCCGTTTTCTTAGAATATAAAGGATATTTAGGAGAGATTTCGGTCATCTTCAAGCCTCTAGGAATAAACCGATTTTTTAAGGACAATTATCTTTCTTTGGCGCCTCATTTTTCACAGGAATTGGTGAATGATGTGTGGAGAAAGTTTGGTGAAACTTTATTTTCTGGGGATGATGATATTAGCAAAATAGAATCATTTTTGCTTTCACAATTTAATGATCATCCCGAGTTTTCTACCATTGACAAAGCGTTAACGTTGATAGAAAAT
>JAHEHJ010000131.1 GCA_024644655.1 Flavobacterium sp. | reverse complement strand
CTATTCAGGATTTGATAAAGGAAGGTAAAGTGTTGCATTACGGGCTTTCTGAACCAGGAGTGCAAACCGTAAGACGCGCACATAAAATTCATCCTATTGCTGCCATTCAAAATGAGTATTCCCTTTTATGGCGTGGTCCAGAAAAAGAGATTATTCCGCTTTGTCAAGAATTAGGGATTGGTTTTGTACCTTGGAGTCCTCTTGGAGTTGGATTTCTAACAGGAGCCATTGATGCTGATACTCGATTTGCACAAGGAGATTTTAGAGGTCTTGAAACCCGTTTTTCGCCTGAGAATATAACTCACAATATGGCAGTGGTAGAATTGTTGAAAAAGTGGAGCAAACAAAAAGAAGCTAGTCCAGCACAAATTTCATTAGCTTGGTTATTGGCACAAAAACCATGGATAGTTCCAATTCCGGGTACGACCCAAATGTCACACCTGCTTGAAAATATTGGCGCTGAAGAAGTAAAGTTTACCGCAGCCGAATTAAAAGAATTTAACAGTCAATTGAATGTAATTCAAATTCAGGGCGAGAGATTGCCTTCTTTTGTTCAGGCTTTTTCGGATGTAGAAGCACCATTAAAAAAATAATAAATTTAAAATGACGTAGTATGAAATCATTAATTACCGTTTTATGTATTGCTTTTAGTATGCAGTATTCTTTTGCACAAGATGTAAAAACTCCACCAGTTGAAAAGAAATATTCTGAAACAGAACAGCAGATTATTACACTTTCAAAAAACAAATGGCAGTGGATGGCCGATAAAGATGTCGAAAAATTAACTCCTTTATTTGACGATAAATCCGTTTTTGTTCACATGGGTGGAAGTTGGGGTAAAAAACAAGAACTTGACATTATAAAAAGTGGCGGAATTCATTATAAAAAAGCAGATATTCACGAAGTATCTGTAAATATCATTGGCAATACAGCTATACTTTTAAACAAAATTACGTTATTAGCAGTCGTGGGCGGAAATGAAGTTACTAACCCATTTATTGTAACCGAAGTGTATGTAATAGAAAATGGAGCTTGGAAACTAGGCTCATTGTCGTTTACTAAGCTACTCACACCTGAACATTAAGATTTTAAAAATGAAAAGAAATTTGAAACAATGGTATAGTGTGTTTTGTTTACTATTGATGATGCATTCGTCAATTTATGCACAAAAACACACCAAACAACAACCGTTAGTTATTCAAGAACAAGGAAGTTTTGCCGTGGGAGGTACCGTTATTACAAACCCAGGAACATTCGACCCTTACAAGCCCACTCCAGAAGGTCAAACGTTTCATGGAGACCATGCGTATGTGTTTTATCAAGTGCCTGTAAAGGCTCGTAAATATCCATTAGTGATGTGGCATGGCATTGGTCAATTTTCTAAAACATGGGAAACTACACCCGATGGTAGAGAAGGGTATCAAAACATCTTTTTACGCAGAAATTTTTCGGTGTATTTGATAGACCAGCCAAGACGCGGTAATGCAGGAAGAAGTACTGTTTCGGCTACGATTAATCCAATTCCAGATGAACAACAATGGTTTGATGTTTTTCGTGTAGGGGTTTGGCCTACTTATTTTAGCAACGTACAATTTGCAAAAGATAGCGAATCCTTGAATCAGTATTTTCGCTCTATGACGCCAAGTATTGGCAGTATCGATATTGATGTGAATACTGATGCGGTTGCTACACTTTTTAATCAAATAGGTCCAGGAATACTAGTAACACATTCGCATTCTGGCGGTATGGGATGGAAAACAGTAGTAAAAAGTTCAAAGATTAAAGCCATCGTTTCGTATGAGCCAGGAAGTGGATTCCTTTTTCCAGAAGGGGAAGTGCCAGCTCCTATAGGGAGTTCTGCTGGACCTTTGGAAGCAATAGGAATTCCGATGAAGGATTTCATGTCGCTTACTAAAATTCCAATAGTAATTTACTATGGCGATAATATTCCTGAAAAACCATCTCCAAATCCAGGTGCTGACGGATGGAGAGCACGTTTGGCAATGGCAAAATTATGGCGAGATACAGTAAATAAATATGGAGGAGATGTTACGATAGTACATTTACCAGAAGTGGGACTTAAGGGAAACACGCATTTTCCATTTTCTGACTTGAATAATCTTCAAGTAGCTGATTTGATGAGTAAATGGTTAAAAAGTAAAGGTTTAGATTAATAATGAAATCAGTATGAGGCAGTACAGAATAATCGGTTCGCTACTATTTTTGTGGAGTATTCTAATGATTACTAATTCAGTCCAAGCACAGCAAATGATATCAAACGGAAAAGGTTTAAGTCAACAAGAGAAAAGTATCATTAGTATTGCTGCACTCACCGCTAAAGGAGATTTAGAGAATTTAAAATCGGCTTTAAAAGAGGGCTTAGAAGCTGGACTCACAGTCAACGAAATTAAAGAAATACTAGTTCATACCTATGCCTATTGTGGTTTTCCAAGGAGCATTAGAGGTTTGCAAACTTTTATGGAAGTAGTAAACGAACGAAAAGCTAAAGGGATTACTGATAAAATGGGTAGAGAAGCTTCTCTAATCAAAGCCGACGACAATAAATACGAACGAGGTAAGAAGGTTTTGGAAGAATTGACTAAAACACCTTCGCCTGAAAAGTTGGTTGGGTATGCTGCATTTGCTCCAGTAATTGATACTTTTCTAAAAGAACATTTATTTGCAGACATTTTTGAAAGAGATATTTTGACATACGCCCAAAGAGAATTAGTAACATTGTCTGTTATCAGCGCCATTGGAGATGCTGAACCCATGTTGAAAGGGCATTTGGCAATAGCACTGAATGTGGGCTTCTCGCCAAAACAGTTGAATGAATTTATTACGATAATTCAACCTATTATAGGCGAAAATAAGGCAAAATCCGCTTCATTAGTAGTAAACGAAGTGCTGAAAAGTAAATAGATTTAATATTTAATAAAATATAAAAAATGAAGAAAGCGATAGTAATAATTGCATTAGTAATGCAAATAATAGGAATTAATATGTCAAACGCTCAAAGTATTCAAAAGGAACAAATAAAAAATCCATTCACATTGGTCTATGAGGGAGCAATTACAGAAAATATAAAAGGACAAGTCAATATTCATCCAGTTTCGTATAAAATAAAAGACATTTCGATAGTCGCAAACGTTTATACTCCAGCCAATTTTGACCCTTCCAAAAAATATGCGACTTTAGTTATTGCGCATCCCAACGGAGGTGTAAAAGAACAAGTAGCAGGATTGTATGCACAACGATTAGCAGAGCAAGGTTACATTACCATTACAGCAGATGCGGCTTACCAAGGAGGTAGTGGCGGAACACCAAGAAATGTAGATAAACCTGCCAATCGAATCGAAGACATACACGCTATGGCTGATTTTATTAGCCAATATCAAG
>JAHEHJ010000072.1 GCA_024644655.1 Flavobacterium sp. | reverse complement strand
GCTCTATCCATACGGGCTAATAGTTCGCCTCCAAAAAGATTATTTAATGGATTCGTTTCACTAGGGAGTACTAAATCGGTTAGTATGGTTAAAGATTCTGAAGGATGTTTCGGAGTCATAGTGTTTTTTTGCAAAGGTAATTAGTACGTATAAAAAATCCCGATTTATCGGGATAATTTTATAATTCTTCAATCAATAACCAGGCGTCTTTATTGTCCAATTTTTGAATGTTTTTCATTGCCTCATGTGCTTCTGTATAGGAAGTATAGCTGCCATACAGTACTGGGAAAAGGTTGTGATTGTTTTTGGGCAATCTTTTTGCTTTGAACCCCAATTTTAAAAGTGAGTGGTACGCATTTTCAGCATTTGATTCTAATCGGAATGCACCTGCCACAACGTGATAGGGCATTTTTTCAGAAGGCACTGTAAGTGTAACACTTGGAAGAGGATTCGAAATAAAGAAGGTAGCTTCTTGTATTTTTTGGTTTATTTTTTTCTGTACGTTGGTTTGAACAACAAGTGTATCTTGTTCAATTTGGTTTAGATAGTTTTCGTATACTTGATACCCGATAGCGCTTGTTAAGCCTAATGAAACTACTAAAATGGCTGCGTATTTTACTAGATTATTGCTGTTTCTTTTTTCAGGAGTAAAGGCAATAGGTGCTTTCTCTTCTAATTCTTCTACGATTTCTTTGTACTGTTCCCTTTTTACCGCTGGAGATACTAGAGTAGACAAGCCAAAGGACTCTTTTAAATAATTGATTTGATCCAAAGGAACAAACACTAAATTCTTATCTGAATTTAAAGAAAAGTTGCCAATGTTAGTAATGGAGAAATAGCCTAAATCTTGAAGTTTATTTTTCCAATGAGCCACTTCATTTTGAATTGCGTTTACTGCAATTTCATAGGGTATTTTTTCAGTTTGTGCCAAATGATTGGCTAACAACCCATCGTTGTTTTTAATAAATGGATTGAAGGAAATCAATTTTTTTGGAGGATAGAACGAATGCGAATTTGCATCCAATTGTGCGGATTGGAATTCGGTTAAAAAAGCACCAAATCCGGGTACCGTAACACATTGATAGCGATATAATAATTGTGAAATGTATTGTTCAATCTTCATGTCAACAAATTTATAGAAACAATAGTAGCTTCAAAAAATTATTCACAAATTTTATTAACAATTGCGCATAATATTTTAAATAATTGTAGTATTTTAGTGATATGAATTCAACGGAGCTTTTACATATTTTGGCCTTATTGCGGGTAGATGGTGTAGGTGACATAGTGGCTAAGCGGCTTATACATCATTGTGGTTCAGCAGAAGCCGTGTTTCAAGCTAAGAAATCACACCTTAAATCAATAGACGGCATAGGGACCGTTTTATTGCATAATTTAAAGGACACAACCGTATTTCAAAAAGCAGAGCAAGAGTTGGCTTTTATTGAGCGTGAGGGAATCAAAGTACTATATTATCAAGACGTGTCTTATCCTGAGCGTTTGAAGCATTGTGTAGATGGCCCTGTTTTGTTATTTGGTACTGGGAATTTTGATTTTTCGAATCGCCGAATTGTAAGTATAGTGGGGACTCGTCAAATTACGTCCTATGGAATTGATTTTTGCAAGAAGTTAGTGGAAGATTTAGCTTGTTTTAATCCGTTGATTGTGAGTGGATTTGCTTTTGGAGTTGATATAGTGGCCCATCAAGCCGCAATGGAACATGAATTACAAACCATTGGGGTTTTGGCACATGGAATGAATCAGTTATATCCCAAAAGTCATCAAAAGTATGTGTCAAAGATGGAGAAAAACGGAGGGTTTATGACCGAATTTTGGAGCACTTCCAATCCGGATAAAGAAAACTTTGTTAAGCGCAATCGTATTGTAGCTGGAATAAGTGAGGCCACTATAGTTGTTGAAAGTGCTGAAAAAGGAGGTTCATTGATAACGGCAACTATGGCTAATGATTACAATAGAGATGTATTTGCTGTACCTGGAAGAGTGACTGACCGATACAGTAAAGGATGTAATGATTTAATTAAGACCCAACGGGCCCAAGTGATGACTTCGGCGGCAGATTTGGTGTATCAATTGAATTGGGATCTTGTAGACAAGGCAATTCCTTCCATTCAGAAGCAATTATTTGTGACCTTGGAGGCTGAAGAGCAATTGATCTATGATTACTTGCAAAAACAAGGAAAGCAATTACTAGATGTAATTGCTTTGACGTGTAATATACCTATATTCAAAACATCATCCCTTTTGCTTACAATGGAGTTGAAAGGATTGATACGTCCTTTACCAGGGAAATTATTTGAAGTGATTTAGTATTTATTCAAATCCTAATTTAGTTCGAACCTTTTGGAGAACGACATTTGCTTTTTCACTTGCTTTAGCTGCCCCTTTTTTCAATAATGCATCTACTTCATCGGTATGAGCCATATAATAGTTGTATTTTTCTCTTTCGGAAGCAAAGCGATCTAGTATAAGCTCAAACAATGCTTGTTTGGCATGACCGTAACCAAAATCTTTATTTGCGTTGGCATATTTGATTTTCATTTCGGCTATTTGGTCTGCATTGGCAATTAATTTATAGAGTCCAAAAATTTTACACGTTTCGGTATCTTTAGGTTCTTCCAGAGGAGTACTATCGGTTTCAATACCCATAATTTGTTTGCGCAATGCTTTATCATCTAGGAAAATATTAATGATATTCCCTCTAGATTTGCTCATTTTATGACCGTCAGTTCCTGGGACATACATGGTTTCTTCTTGTACTTTTCCTTCAGGAATTACGAATGTTTCCCCCATTTGGTGATTGAATCTTGATGCTACATCTCGCGTAATTTCGATGTGTTGCATTTGGTCTTTACCTACAGGAACAAAATTAGCATCATACAGCAGGATATCGGCTGCCATTAACATAGGATAGGTAAATAAGCCTGCATTTACATCTTCCAATCGATCCGCTTTATCTTTAAATGAATGGGCCAGCGTTAAACGTTGGAAAGGGAAAAAGCAACTTAAATACCAAGATAACTCAGCAGTTTGAGGAACATCTGATTGGCGGTAAAAGATTACTTTGTTGATGTCTAATCCACAGGCTAACCACACAGCAGCAGTGCTGTATGTATTTTGACGAAGTTCTTCTCCATTTTTAATTTGCGTTACCGAATGCAAGTCGGCTATAAAGAGGAACGATTCGTTTGAAGGATTTTTAGACATTTCAATGGCGGGAATAATAGCGCCTAATAAATTTCCTAAATGCGGAGTTCCAGTACTTTGAATTCCTGTTAATATTTTTGACATTTTCAATTGTTTTCGAAAGGCAAAGTTAAACGTTTGTATTAAAAATTGCATACGTTTCATTACTTTTGACAACATGAGATTCTTTAAAATTATTTTTTGGATTGTATATCGCATTTGGTTTTACGTTTTGATGGCGATACCCATTATTGTGATGTTTCCTTTTTTGTTTATTTCCATACTGTCGGAGCGGTGGTATCCTTATTTTTTTGTGATGGCTCGAATTTGGGCCAAATTCATTTTATTCGGAATGGGATATCGAGTTCAAGTTAACTCTGAAGAGGAAATAGTAGAAGGGAAGAGTTATATGTTTGTGGCCAACCACACTTCGATGACGGATATTATGTTGATGTTATCTATTGTTAAAAATCCTTTTGTATTTGTTGGCAAAAAAGAATTGGTTCGAATTCCGTTGTTTGGTTTCTTTTATAAAAGGACTTGTATTTTAGTAGATAGAAGTAGTGCTAAAAGTAGGAATGAGGTTTTTGAACGTGCTCAAAAGCGAATTGCACAAGGATTGAGTATTTGTATATTTCCAGAAGGAGGAGTTCCTGAAGATGAATCTGTTGAGTTGGATGAGTTTAAAGATGGTGCATTTCGCTTGGCAGTTGACCATCAATTACCCATAGTCCCTATGACTTTTGCGGATAATAAGCGGTTGTTTTCCTATACTTTTTTGAGTGGGTCACCGGGGTTAATGCGCGTGACAATTCATCCTTTTTTTGAAACAAAAAACCAAGTTAGTGATTATCGTAAAACGGTTAAGGAATCGGTGAGGCAAGTCATATTACGACAATTACAAAAGTATCATTCATAAAAAACCCCGACTTATCGGGGTTTTTTATTAGGCGTTATTTTCTTTGATGAGGTCTTTTATTTTGTGTTCTAATTCCTCGGCCAATTCTGGATTATCTTTGATTAAGACTTTCACGGCATCGCGTCCTTGTCCTAGTTTGGTTTCACCATAGCTGAACCAAGAACCTGCTTTTTTGATTACTTCAAATTCCACGGCTAAATCAAGAATTTCTCCTGTTTTAGAAACCCCTTCACCATACATAATATCAAATTCGGCTGTTTTAAATGGAGGAGCCACTTTATTTTTAACCACTTTTACTTTAGTTCTATTTCCAATTACGTTTTCACCATCTTTTATTTGAGAAGAGCGACGAATATCTAAACGAACGGAAGCATAAAATTTCAAGGCATTTCCCCCTGTAGTTGTTTCAGGGTTTCCGAACATAACTCCGATTTTTTCTCTAAGCTGATTGATAAAGAACACGGTACAGTTGGTTTTGCTAATAGTACCTGTTAATTTACGTAAGGCTTGAGACATTAAACGGGCATGTAATCCCATTTTAGAATCTCCCATTTCACCTTCAATTTCACTTTTAGGTGTTAAAGCAGCCACCGAGTCAATAACAACAATATCTATAGCCCCTGAGCGGATTAGGTTTTCAGCAATTTCTAGAGCTTGCTCTCCGTTGTCGGGTTGAGAAATAATCAAGTTTTCAATATCTACTCCTAATTTTTCAGCATAATGTCTGTCAAATGCATGTTCGGCATCAATAAAAGCGGCAATACCACCTGCTTTTTGAGCTTCGGCTATAGCGTGTAAAGTTAGGGTTGTTTTACCTGAGGATTCAGGACCGTATATTTCAATTACTCTCCCTCTTGGGTATCCATTTACACCTAATGCTAAATCAAGTCCTAAAGAGCCAGAAGGAATAACTTCTACTTCTTCTACGGCTTTATCCCCCATTTTCATTACGGTTCCTTTTCCGTAGGCTTTATCTAACTTATCGAGTGTTAATTGTAATGCTTTTAATTTTGCTTCTTTTTCTGAACTCATTTTTAAAAAATTTAGTGGCATAAAAATAATCCTTTTTTTCAAGTGAATTCACACCCATTTATAAGAATTATAAACAATCTATAAGATAAATATATTTTCTATTTTTGCCTCTTAACATGATGTTATGGAAAAGCTTATTTCGTATCCTATATCGGTACTGTATTATTTGTGTTTTGGGTTGACGTTAGTTATTTTTCATCCCATACAATGGATTTGTTTTAATCTCTTTGGTTATCAAGCCCATAAAGCAAGTGTGGATTATTTGAATTTCTTTTTGACAAAATGTACCAATCTATTAGGTACCACTTATACTTTTAAAAATAGGGAATCACTACCCACAGGAGTTCCAATTATCTTTGTTGCTAATCATCAAAGTTTATATGACATTGTTGGGATAATATGGTATTTGCGAAAATTTCACGCCAAGTTTGTCAGTAAAAAAGAATTAGGAAAAGGGATTCCAAGTGTTTCCTATAATCTAAGGCATGGTGGGTCTGTTTTGATAGACCGAAAAGATCCCAAACAGGCGATTCCTCTCATCAAAGGATTATCGGAGTATATAGAAAAGAATAATCGTTCGGCAGTCATTTTTCCGGAAGGCACTAGAAGTAAAAACGGAGAGCCTAAAGAATTTGCCTATAGTGGGTTAAAAATCTTATGTAAATATGCCCCATCTGCTTATGTTGTGCCAATTACTATTAATAATTCATGGAAAATGGTTAAATTTGGAGCTTTCCCTATGGGTTTGGGTAATCGTTTGCAATTTATTATACACGAACCTATTGCAGTAAAAGACTTTTCTATTGAAGAATTGTTGGAGAAAACAGAGCAAACAATAAAACAATCAATTAAAAACTAAATATGTCTCAAAAAAACATGCGACTTGAAGTCATGCAATTTTTGGAAAAAGATGTGAACCAATTTGTGGACGAGTTCTTGATTCCGGTAGAAAAGATATGGCAACCTAGTGATTTATTGCCTAATTCCGAGAATGGAGATTTCTTAGAAAACGTAAAAGAGCTACGAGAAATTGCGAAAGACTTGCCATATGATTTTTGGGTAACTTTAGTGGGTGATACAATAACAGAGGAAGCATTGCCAACTTATGAAACTTGGTTAATGGATGTAGAAGGAGTAAGTCAAAAATCGGAAACAGGCGATAATGGATGGGCCAAATGGTTGCGTCAATGGACTGGAGAAGAAAATCGTCATGGAGATTTATTGAATAAATATTTATACTTATCGGGGCGTGTCAACATGCGTGAAGTAGAAATTACGACACACCACTTAATTAATGATGGATTTGACCCAGGCACTGGAAGAGACCCCTATAAAAACTTTGTATTTACCAGTTTCCAAGAATTAGCCACTTATGTATCTCACAATAGAGTAGCACAATTGGCTAAAAAACATGGTGACAACCGATTATCTAAAATATGTAAAATTATTGCGGGCGATGAAATGCGTCATCATTTGGCTTATAGTGAATTTGTGAATCGTATTTTTAAAATTGATCCTAGTGAGATGCTATTAGCTTTTGAATACATGATGAAGAAAAAAATCACTATGCCTGCTAATTTAATTAGAGAATCGGGGGAAAGCATTGGAACTGCCTTCGAGAAATTTTCAGAATCAGCTCAGCGTATAGGAGTTTATACCGCCTTGGATTATGTGGACATCTTGGAAAAATTAAATGTGAAATGGGAGATTGACAAGTTGACCCAATTGACCGATGAAGCCGAGAAAGCGCGTGATTATTTAATGAAGCTGCCTGCACGAATGACAAGAGTTGCCGAACGTATGGTAGTACCTGCTGAAGAAAAATTATTTTCTTGGGTACAGCCCGTAGCCTTAAAATAGAAATTTTAAAAATCCTTTCTACACAGAAGGGATTTTTTTTAAACGAATCCTATGACTTTAATAGATACCACCATATTGTATGTCAAGCAACAATTAGAAAATGCTGAAGGAGGTCATGATTGGTTTCATATAGAACGTGTATATAAAAATGCGTTATTAATTGCTCAAGAAGAATCCTGTGATTTACAAGTTGTTAAATTGGGGGCCTTATTGCACGATATAGCTGACAGTAAGTTTCATGGAGGAGATGAACGCATAGGACCACAGAAGGCAAGAGTTTTTCTAGAAAGTCAGGAGGTAGACCTAAGTATAATTGAACATGTACTTCAGATTATTGAAAACATATCGTTTAAAGGCGGTAATTTTGAAAAGTCTTTCCATTCGAAAGAATTAGAAATTGTACAAGATGCCGATAGGTTGGATGCCATAGGTGCCATAGGAATTGCTAGAACGTTTAATTACGGAGGATTTAAAAATAGACCTATTTACAATCCCGCTATTCAGCCTAACCTACATATGAGTAAGGAAGAATACAAAAATTCGGAAGCTCCTACTTTAAATCATTTTTATGAAAAGTTATTGCTGTTGAAAGACCGCATGAATACACCCACAGGAAAAAAGATAGCCTTGGAAAGACATCGATTTATGGAACATTTTTTATCCCAATTTTATGCAGAGTGGGATGGAGACTTATAAAAAAAGAGCACTAATAAGTGCTCTTTTTTTATTTACCAGGGAAAACAGCTTTTCTTTTTTCTAAGAAAGCCGTGGTTCCTTCTTTAAAATCGTCAGTTCCAAAACATTTGCCAAAGTTTCTGATTTCCGTTTCGTAACCGTTTTCACCATCTTTGAAGTTGGCATTAACTGCTTTTATTGCCTTTCCTATAGCTACAGGAGAGTTTTTCATGATGCGTTGTGCCATAGATTTGGCGAATTCCATAAGTTCAGATTGTGGAACTACATGGTTAACTAAACCAGTGCGATAGGCTTCATCAGCTGGAATCATTCCTGCCGTCATGATCATTTCCATAGCGCGACCTTTACCTACCAACTGAGGTAATCGTTGTGTTCCTCCATATCCAGGAATTACGCCTAACGACACTTCTGGTAATCCCATTTTAGCATTATCAGAAGCAATTCTAAAATGGCAGGCCATTGCCAACTCTAACCCTCCTCCTAAAGCAAATCCGTTTACGGCTGCAATTGTTGGAGTGGCTAAATTTTCTACAAAATCAAATAACAGTTCTTGGCCTTGAGCGGCTAGTTGAGCCCCTTCTTCCACTGAAAAATCCGCAAATTCGGAGATATCTGCTCCAGCGACAAAGGCTTTTTCTCCTTCACCAGTAAGGATAATCACTTTAACATCAGTGTTGTTATTTAAAAGGTCAAGAGCTTGATGTAATTCTTGAATGGTTGCTACGTTTAGCGCGTTTAATTTAGATGGACGATTTATGGTTATTTGTCCAATTCCGTTCTCTATAGAGATTAGTACATTTTCAAAGTTCATAGGTATGATTGTTTATTTTACAATAGGAAGAGACACAATAAATGTGGAGCCTTTTCCCACTTGAGTTTCAAAAGTAATGGTTCCTTTATAATTTTCAATAATGTTTTTGATAATTCCTAAACCTAATCCCATCCCGCTTGTTTTAGTGGTGAATTTGGGTTCAAATATATGTTCTATGCTATCGGCATCAATTCCAACGCCATTATCTTTAACAAGGATAATTACTTCATCTTCTACTTTTTCAACTGAGACAACAATTGCTTTGTCAAGTTGTTCTTCAGGGATGGATTGGATTGCATTTTTAACTAAATTGGTAATGATACGAATCAATTGGGTTCGGTCTAATTTTGATATAATATCTTCTTTGCTACTTTGGAACACAATGTATTCTTCGTTAAAAATGTCTAATGCCAATTCCACGACATCCACTACATTGAGGTTTTCATTTTGTTGCGCTGGCATAGAGGCAAAATTGGAAAAGGCAGAAGCCACAGCACTCATGGTGTCGATTTGTTGGATTAGTGTTTTGGAGTAATCGTCAAGTTTTTGTTTTAATAGGGGATCATTTCCATCAAATTTTCGCTGGAAACTTTGCACCGTTAAGCGCATAGGCGTTAAAGGGTTTTTGATTTCATGCGCCACTTGTTTGGCCATTTCCCGCCACGCTTGTTCTCGCTCGCTTTGTGCGAGTTTGGAGGCGCTTTCTTCTAGTTTGTCTACCATTCCATTGTAGGCTTTAATCAAGAGGTTGATTTCTTTGCTATTGGCTTCAATGACTATTTTCTCATTTTTTTGATTCAGACTGGTTTCATTGATTTTATCTGAAATGGTTTTTAAAGACTTAGTGATATAGGAAGATAGGAAATAGGCTAGGGCAAATGCAATAATCAACATAAAAGAATATACTTGGCTTAGGCGCAATAAGAATTGTTGTAATTCTTTCTCATAGAACCCATCGTCTTCTACATAAGGAACGTTTAATATACCGAGGGGTTTAAATTTATCATCTTTGATTTGGCTATAGGATGAACGGTTTTTGCTTCCATTATCACTTTTGATATCAATGTATCTTTTTTCAACAGAAGATTCAACTAATTTGATGATGTATTTAGGGATGGGAGGTGCTACTTTATCTACAGAAAAAGTTGCTTTAGAGGATTTGAGAAGTTTTCCTTTTAGAGAATATATATTAATATCTACATTATGGATATCGGCAAGCTCGTGTATTTTATCTTTAAAGATTAACGGTAAATTGGCTTGTGTTAGTGGGTAAGTTGTTGTAGAAAGCACATAATTGATGTGTTCTTTTATGGCATTTTCTTTACGATCTAGTCGTTCTTGATGGTATTCTTTGGCTTCGTTTTTGAATTGAATAATAGAAATAGAGGCCATTAAAACGGATGCAATAACAATCAAAATAATCATCGATAGGAAAATCCTAATACGAAGCGAAAGCATTGACATTTTAAATCCGTTGAACATATTTTTAGTATTCAGTCGCAGTATTCAGTCGCAGTTTTCATTCCTTACTGTAAACAGTGACTGAGGCTCAACTATTTTTTTTCTCGAATTCGTTTGTAAAATTGGAACCCCAACATGATTAAAACGGAAAACAACATGATTCCGATTACCCCATATATCCAATTGAACGCATTTTTTAAGATGACTAAAAACACTACTGCAAATAAAATTATAGTAGCCCCTTCATTCCACAAACGCATGAAATTAGAGGAGTATTTTTCTTCTTCATTTTGAAGTTGGGTATACATGTTTTGGCATTTAAAGTGGTAGGCAAATAACAATACAACAAACCCTAATTTGACGTGCATCCAAGGCATTTGAAGCCAAGTAGGCATTAAATAGAGTAACCATACCGCAAATAAAGTAGCAAGAACTGCACTAGGCCATGTGATGATATACCACAAGCGATAGGTCATGATTTTGTATTGTTTTTGTAATATTTCTTTTTCAGGTGATGGTTTGTCCCGTGCTTCAATTTGGTAAACAAATAAACGAACAATATAGAATAACCCGGCAAACCAAGTAATTACAAAAATGAGATGAAGGGATTTAATATACTCGTACATAATTCAATTGTTTTATGATTTACTCCAATCGGTAATCCAATTGGCCACCACACCACACCATTCGTCGTCGTCGTTTAAACAAGGAATAGCTAAAAACTCTTTCCCTCCGTGTTCTTTGAATTCTTCTTGAGCACGCATCGCAATTTCTTCTAAAGTTTCTAAACAATCGGAAACAAATGCAGGAGTTACTACGGCTAATTTCTTAATTCCTTTTTCAGGCATTTTATTGACTTCAACATCGGTATAAGGTGTTAACCATTTATCGCCTGCAAGGCGCGATTGAAATGTTTGACTGTATTTGTCTTCGGGTATGCCTAGCAATTTTACGACTTGTCTTGTTGTTTCGTAGCATTGATGGCGGTAACAGAATTCATGAGCTGGAGAATCAGTTACACAACAACTGTTGTCTATAGTACAGTGTGATTTTGTAATATCAGTTTTGCGGATATGACGTTTAGGAATACCGTGATATGAAAATAATAAGTGGTCGTATTCAAAGCCCTCTATATGCTTCTTAATAGAATTGGCAAGGGTTTTAATAAAATCAGGTTTGTTATAAAAGGCAGGCACCTTGGTTATAGTCATTTCAGGGAAATGCTCTTTTTGCAATTCATCGGCCAAAACCCAAATAGTTGTTGTTGAAGCCATGGCGTATTGTGGATATAGTGCCAATAATAAGACTTCAGTCACCCCTTTGTCTTTAAGCTCTTGGAGTCCTTTTTGCATGGTCATTGAGCCATAACGCATGGCTAGTGCCACAGGCATATCTACTTGTTGGGCCACTTTTTGATGCATTTTTTTGGATATCACTATAAGAGGAGAGCCTTCGTCGGTCCATATCTGGCTGTAGGCTTCTGCTGATTTTTTAGGTCGAGTTTGTAAAATAATCCCTCGAACCAAAAGGGCTCTCAACAAATATGGTACGTCAATTACATATTTATCCATTAAAAATTCATCAAGATAAGGCTTTACATCTTTGGCAGTAGGGCTTTCAGGCGAACCTAAATTTACTAATAATACTCCTTTCATTTGGGTAGGTTTAATTTTTGATAAAAGTAATGAAACTTCTTTTTTTAATATGAATTTGTCTTATGAAATTCTATTTCTTAGGTATTCGTATTGAGGGCCATTAAATATTTTTTTGGAGTGGTAGCAAATTTCTTTTTAAAAGCCGCTATAAAATGGCTTCCTGTACTGTAACCAATTTTAAGTCCTACTTCATTAACATTATAGGAACCCGTATCCAATAGTTTTCGAGCATAATCCATTTTATAATCAAATAGGAAACCATACACGGTGTCGCCATAGATTTGTTTGAAACCCATTTTTAGTTTTTTCAGGCTCAATCCTATTTCGTCTGCTAGTTCTTGTAAACCAGGAGGTTCGGCCATATTAGCTATGATGATTTCCTTTGCCTTTTTAAGTTTCAAAATATTGTCTTCATCAATCAAGAAAGGACATTGTTCGGCAGTAGGATCTTCGTTGCGATTAAAATACAAACTAAGTAGTTCATACCCTTTACCTTTATAATAGATGTTTTTAATAGAAGGATTCAGAGAATAATGAAATATTTGACTGAGTACAATAGCCATAGATGGACTAATGTTTTCTTCTTTATAGTATTTCTTATCACTGTTTTCTTTACTAATAAAAGGAATATGTTCGGCTTCACTTGAAAACAAAGAGTGAAATTTTTGAATGGAGATAATCACAGATACCATCCATGAGTTGGGAGCCAATTCTAAATTTAAAGGCAATTCCTTTTGAGGGTTATAGAACAACAACGATTTTTCTTCTTTGAGTTCTAAAGCATAATTTCCTTGGTTAAAGATAAATTTGGCTTTCCCTTTAATGCCAAAATGGAATTGAATTAAGCCTTGCCCAACCTGTTTATTGATGTGGATTATTTCATTTCCGTCATTTTGAAAGCGAAAAAGAGAAAATTCGGGCTCTATTTTTATTTCTTCTTGACTACTCATGGCATACTTATTTTGGATATGGAAATTAAAATCAATAAAAAGGGTAAAATCAGTAGTGTGTATTACGCCTTAATAGGCACAAATTTAAAAGAATTTAAATACTAATAGGATAATATAGAGTTAAAACAAAAAAAAGTAAAGGGAATACTATAGTTGTTATTATAAATTATTGTAAATTAGGCATTTGTATTAAATTCATTTCTACTCTAGTATTGCTTTTTAACCCCAAAAGAAACGCAATTAACGCCTTTATAAATTAAATATTGATAATTATTTTTTTATAACATGATAAAAATCATTAAACGCGTTTAGAATAAATACAAACTTTACATCATGATTTTTAATTAAATTTTAATATTATGAAAACAAAGCACAAAGTATTAATGTTAATAGGTTCTACAGTTTTTATGTTACAAAGCTGTACACATGATATTTATGTAGACCCTCAAGCAGATGTAAAAGCAGCCTATGATAATGCAGACGCTGTAAATGGTTCAAAATTGTTTAGCAATTTCCAACATGTTGATGCGGGTTGGCCTGCAGTAACACAAGCTGATATTGATGCCGATGCATCTTTAGCAGGGTTATTAGGATGGCCAAATCCAAAATATGCGGCTGATCCAACGATTAACATCAAAGATATCGCAACTGGTTCTACAGGTCAAAAAAACAGAAGTTTTTATTCTTGTGTAGGATGTCACCCAACGGATGGTTTAGGACGCGATGGAGTTGGAAATAAAGTTAAAGTTGCTGTAGCTCAACCGGATATGGCAGTAAGTCATTTGAAAGATTGTCAAAGTTGGGACATTCAAACTTTATTTGATGCCATTAAAAATGTAGGTGGACGTCAAATTGACCCAACTAAAACAGCAAATGGATTGGATCTTTCTTTAGGAGGTCAAACCCATCCTGATTTGAGTAGAATTTTAACCGATGATAAAATTTGGGATTTGGTAAAATACTTAAAAGAAGGCATTATTTATAATGAAAGCACTGCTGCAAATCCAAATGGGGATATGTATACAATGACAACAACAGGGACATATGCTACAATTCAAACTGTACCAGCTCCTTATGCCGCTTTCAGTAATTTAGGAGGTAGCGATGGAGATGAAGTAGCCGGAAATGCGTATTATATTGCAAAATGTGTGGTTTGTCATGGTATTGACGGACATGGAACTACGAATGCTCAAGGGCCTATGTTAGGTGTGGGACAATCAAATGGAACCGGAGGTGCAAATGCAACAATTCCAGGAACTACTTCTAAAAAATATGGTATTGGACCATTCTTTAGATATAGAACTCCAGATGCAATGTTAAAAGTAGTTGCAGGACAATTTGGAACTATTCCTTGGATGGCAGCAACACCTGTTACAAGAAAAGAAATGAAAGATTTATTGAAAGCATTTAGCAATACTGCAAGATATCCAGACTTTGATGCAGCATTACCAAATCCTTAATAATTTTCAAATTTTGATTAATACAAAAACTTAATATTTATTACAATGAAAAAAATATTTCAATTTATAATGGTAGCTTCAACAGGATTGTTGTTTACTTCATGTTATTATGATGAGCTTCCTCAAGAACCAGTTCCAGCAAATGTTACTTTACATACTGATGTTCAGAAGATTTTTGATCGAAATTGTGTGGGATGCCATAAAGGTGCAGCGAATACAGATCCAAATTTATTACCAGGAGTTTCATATTTATCACTAACTACTCCTACAGCTCAAGGTGAAACATTCGTGGTGCCAGGGAATGCCTCTGCTAGTATTTTATACCAAGCAATGACTGGTAATGGAGCTCCACAAATGCCGCCAAATGGTGCTTTAAGCTCATCAAAATTAAAAATTGTTGAGAAATGGATTAACGATGGAGCACTTAATAATTAATTTCAAAAATAATAGTCATGAAATTTTATAAAATAATTTTAGCCACAGCTTTAGTTTTACCGATGGCAATTTTTTCACAAGAAAAAGACAGTACTGCCACAAAATCAAAGTCAAAATTAGAACGCCCTGCTTTTGAGGGAACTACATTGATTGAGTCTCAAACAGGTGTTTTATTAACCAAAGGGACATTAGAATTAACTATGAATCACCGATTTGGTATTGTTAATTCTGGACCAGGAGCCAATGACTTTTTTGGATTATGGCAACCAGCTAATATCCGATTAAGCTTGAATTATGGGATTACAGACCGTATTAATGTAGGTTTTGGAACGACAAAAGACAACAGATTACAAGATTTGAACTATAAAGTTGCTTTGTTGAGACAAACACGTGATGGTAAAATGCCATTTAGTGTGTCATTTTATGGAAATGTAACGTATGATGCTAGACCACCAGAAGTATTTGAACATTCTACAGACCGTTGGTCTTTTTATAATCAGTTGATTATTACTAAACGATTCAATAGAAGTATTTCATTTCAAATTGCACCAAGTGTATCTCACTTCAACTATGTAGAAGCTCCTGTAAAAAGTGATTTAATTGCAGTTGAATTTGGTGGACGTATTAAAGTGAATCCTACTTCTGCCGTTTTATTTGATTATAATCAGCCAATTACTACTTATACTGGTGATGGCAGAAAACCAGGAATGGCTTTAGGATATGAATTCTCTACAGGATCACACGTATTCCAGTTGTTTATTACGAATTACAAAGGCATCAGCCCACAACACAATTTATTAAACAACCAATATGATTTCTTTGAAGGTAAATACTTAATTGGATTTAACATCACAAGATTGTGGCACATGTAATAATCTAAAATATGGAAAACTCAAGTAAAAAAGATCAAGATGGATTAAGTAGAAGAGGCTTTTTGCCTCTTCTTGGTAGTGGATTATTACTTCCGTTGCTTGGGTTTGGTAAACCAGCAGCTACCAAAATCCATACAGATGACAATGAGGAATATCACACGTTATTGCGAAAAGACGGTACAACTGTGCGTGTTAAAAAGAGTGTAATAGCCAATTCCAAAGTTGTGAAAACAAACATTTCTAATAAGTCACTTTTGCAGTGGCTGAAAAAAGATAAATAGCTATGAAAGAAGAACACCAAGAATCCAAACGCAAATTTTTTGAACTAGGAATTAAATTTGGTTTACTTGCCACAGCAGGTACAGTTCTAGCCTCAAAAGCACTAGGAGATGATAAACCTGCATCGGGTACTGTAGAACTTATGTCTACAGACGGAACTATTCTTCATGTGCCAGCCTCTGAAGTTAAAGAAGTTTCTTTAAAACCAGAGGGTTATAATCCAAGAGTAGGGTTTCCAGGCAAAAAATTTGTTATGGTTGTTGATTTAGCCAAATGTAAAAATGCGCTAAAATGCCAGAATGCGTGTAATAAAGGACATTATATAACAGGCGAAAACGCTTGGTTAAAAGTCTATAAAATGCAGGAATCTGAAAAAGCAGCACCTTATTTTATGCCTACACAATGCCAACACTGTGATAAACCACCTTGTGTGAAAGTTTGTCCAGTGGATGCTACTTTCAAACGTCAAGATGGTATAGTGTTAATTGATAATGAACGCTGTATAGGATGTCGTTTTTGTATGGCAGCATGTCCTTACTCTGTTCGTATTTTCAATTGGGATGAACCCGATCAACCTAAAGCCATCCATGATAAAGCTGATTATACACCGGATTATTGTGGAACACCAAGTGTGAAAGGAACAGTTGACAAATGTGATTTTTGTCCTCATCAAATAGTTAAAGGAGAATTGCCTTTCTGTGTAAAAGCTTGTCCAAATGACACATTTGCTTTTGGAGATGCTAATGAAGACGCTGTTACCAATGGCAGTGGTCAAACTTTTAAATTAAGTAAATTATTAAAAGACAGAGCTGGTCACCGATTGATGGAAGGTCTAGGAACCGAACCAAGTGTGTATTATTTGCCTCCTGTTGAGAGTATTGCTGATTTTGAAGAAGGCATGAAAAATTTCAATGAATACGAATCTGTACATAAAGAAACTAAATCATGAAAAGTTACGAAAAACTAGTACAAGATCTTGCTCCTAAAGAATTTGGGAAGAAAG
>JAHEHJ010000179.1 GCA_024644655.1 Flavobacterium sp. | reverse complement strand
TTGAGGGAACTAAAACTGAAGATACCGTTTTGATGTCGATAACAGGTGACTTTGATTTGAACGAAGTACCTGCTCTAACCGATAAAATGAAAATTCCAGGAAGTGCTGAATTAAGAAAAGCTGGGAAGAAGTAGAAAGTGTGTATATGAAAAAGAGATTGACTTCGTCTTTCCCCACAAAGCTCCGCTTTGAAAAACAAAACCCTAAAAGAATAATTTCAAGCAAGCTTGATTATTTTTTTAGGGTTTTGTTTTATTTGTGACCATGAAGGGGACATTACCTTTGTATTTATACGTATTTTAGCAAACCTTAAAAATTATTTTTTTTAAAATTTTTAACTGGTTAAGTTATTTTACAGTGTAAACAAGAGAGAAGATACCTCCCAGTCAAGACGTACTAGTGTTAATTTCAAATCGATAGTACCTCCACTTGTTTTACTTGAGATGAAGTGTTCTTGTGGCATGATAACTAGTTTGATGTATTTCTTTATTAGATGAAGAAATGAGGTGTAGTGGTGCCAATACCCGTTTGTGCTGTAAGTACAATGCAGCTAAATAATAACAATACCGTAAAAATGTTTTTATAACCCATATCTATGTTTTGTTGCATTAAAATTTTGAAATACTTCTTCGGCTGTTAATGCTCTATTGTATATATTCACAGACCCAATATATCCATTAAATTCCAAAGCACCACCACTCCTGGCATCTCCAAGCCAAAGATTAGACTGTGTATAATTTGTTCTTGCTACTCCCGTTCTCACCGATCCATCTAAAGTAGCATTGAGATACATTTGCATATTTCCGTTACTGATTGTAAACCCTAACTGATACCAAGTATTGGTAGATAATGCAATAGTGCCAAACATATTAGTACCGTTAGTAGTATACAAATTTTGGTAATAATAGCTCCCGCTAGGATAAATAGCATAATGCATATCTGAATATCCACCTGTACCGCTAGTGTCTTGAAACCACTTAGAAAAAAAGATATTCCATCCATTTCTTAATGAACTCGCTTTTACCCAAAGAAAAACACTAATATCTCCAGTCGGGAAATTGGCAGGAGTTTTACCAAAATCAATATAATCTTGATCACCATCAGTATAGAGCAACCCTCCATTATTACTAGAATAACTCAAATTTCCATACATGGTACCATTAGTATTTCCTTTTAAATCATATACAGTTGTTCCGTATTTAGGGTACGTAAACCAATTCCCTGGATCTATTGACAACACTAATCCGTTAGGAACCGCTTCTTCTCCTGACAATTCTTCAATATCTTGGTACCAAACAGAACCGCTTGCCTCTGAAGGTTTTTTCCAAAACAGTTGCATCACTTCTCCTCCTGCCCCTTCTTGCATTCTAGCCCGAAACAAATATTTTTTTCCTGCTATCAAAGCGATTGTTCCTGTATGTGTTCCTATTGATGAATTGCCATGAGCACCATAATGATTGACTACATTCGCATCATTTAAGAACAAATCTACAGCATCATCTCCTTCTATAGTAAACGTATACGTTCCTGTTTGCTTAGGTATAAAATAACCCGAAACTACTATCGTAAATCCATCTCCTGTGAATCCAGAATAGGGTGTTTGATTTCCAATAGCATTTTTTAAATCGGTTTGACTTAGAAAATTAATAAGGTTAGCCGAATAACTGGACGAAGAATTTAAATTCCCTGCATTACTTGTTAAGGCAATATAACCTGATGTTTTATAATTTGCAGCAGTAGCAAAATTGGTTTCAAACTCAGTCGCCGTTGCAGGAAATGTTGATGTAGAAGTGCTATACAAACGATAGTATAGATACTTATTGCCTTTAGGACGGTTACTTTCTAATGTTGCATAGTAATTCGGTACAAACTGTGAAAAAGCAGTAGTTACAAACAATAAAAAAAATATATATGTATTTATTTTCTTTGCCATCTAATTACTCATTTCTCCAGAAATAATATAAATACCTCCAATATATAATATAGTAGCAATGGCATATTGGCCTGCTGTTTTAGTAAAACTATTTCTATTACTAAAGGTTCCTGAAAAAGTAATTTGACCCGTTCCAAGTTGCAACACCATACAATTAAATCCTTCTGGTAATGTCCCTGCAGCAGGAAGTGTAAATGTAATTGCCGATGTGCCTTTTAAAATCATTCCATTATCAGCTACTGCAATTGTTCTACTCGAGGCTTCCGAACTTGTATTAGATACAAAACCACTTAATTTAGAAGTTGAAACGTTACCTCCAGTAAGATTACCACTAACACCAACATCTCCAGTTACATCCAACGCTTTTGCAGGCGCTGTGTTTTTAATTCCAACATTTCCATTTTCCAAAATTGCCAATCCATTCCCATCAACTCCTCCACTAAAAATACGCAACCTTGCATTCGCCGAAGTTGAACCATATTGATCAATCGTCCAATCCACCGTGCTTCCGGTTAATGATTTTTTTAAAGTAATTTGCCCCCCTTCATTGGTAGTCGCAGTTGGATTTAATGTTATCTCACCTGCCACAGTCCCTGCTGTATTCCCTACGGTCAAAGTAGAGCTAGGTACTGCAGTGCCTATACCCACAAAACCTCCATTGGGATTTAAGGATAAGAAGTAATTGGTACCATAAGTGGCTTTATCTCTTGCTTGTAACCATGAATACGTACTTGTACTACTTAATCCGAAATCCAATACATGAGTCCCCACAGTAGCACCCAATCGCAGATTTCCATTGGCAGATGTTCCTGTATTAGCTGGATCTGCTTTTGTAGTAAAAACATCCAATTTATTAACAGGTGTAGTAGTCCCAATACCTGTTTGGGCAAAAGTACAAGTTGCTAATAATAACAACACAATAGTAGATGGTTTAAACTTGAAATTAAATAGCATAAAGATTGATTCTTAAATAACACATTGTAATCAATGAATTCCAGACATACAAATGTAATAAAATAGTTCTTCGAAACAAACGAGTAATCAACCGGTTCCTCCTATTCTTATTCTTAGTAGTTGGGGTTTGTTCCGCTATTGTTTTGGACTAAATTAAGAAATGCTTCGCGGCTTTTTATTCTTTCCCCAACGAAACGCTCTAAGTATTATGCATCACTTCGTAAACGGCGTTCTGTTCTCATTCTTAAACCGCTAGTCATTTGCCAAAACACCGCATCTTGTTTCTCGGAAAATTCCATAAATTTCATTTTTCTGCGGTATTGCTAGGTGTTTGTTTAAAAGAACGTTTTTTGCATCAAGATAAAAGGAAGCAAATGTTGAGTTCATGCCAAACACCAGTCAATCGTGCCTCTTTCTGTTCTAATTTGGCATTTTCTTAATGAACAGCTTTTTTTTCTTTTGGGAAATATTATAAAAAAAGGTTCTTGCTTACATTTTCTAAAATTGTTTAGCAAAAACCTTGTTGTTCCTTTAAAAATAAGAATTAATGTGACCATGGAGGGATTTGAACCCTCACGCCCTTGCGAGCACCACCCCCTCAAGATGGCGAGTCTACCGTTTCTCCACATGGCCCTAAAAAAGAAAAGGTCATTCGCA
>JAHEHJ010000175.1 GCA_024644655.1 Flavobacterium sp. | reverse complement strand
TTAGAGATCAAAGACTTTGATGACCCAGTCCACGAACAAGTTCGCGATGTATTCGTAGTAGGCTGCTTCACCGCCATGCGCTTTTCAGATTACTCAACAATCGATCCCTCAGCAATCCGCAACAATCGCCTAGAATTCGTCCAAAAGAAAACCGGAGGAAAGGTAACCATCCCCATTCACCCAGTTGTCAACACAATACTAAAAAAGTATGTTAACGCACTTCCAAAAGTTCCAAAGAACAACGAGTTCAACCGCATTATCAAACTAGTAGGCGAAAAACTTCCCTGCCTCCACGTCCCATTCACAAAACAAGTAACCTACGGCCGCGAACTCAAAGGATTAGTAGACATGAAGTTTAATTATCTCTAGACACATACAGCGCGTCGTAGTTTTTGCAGTAACGAATACTTGAAGGGCACAGACCCACTCGTCATCATTACCATCAGTGGACACAGATCTCATAAATCCTTTATGCGCTATATCAAGGTTTCTGGGGATAAATTTGCGGATAAGTTAGAGAAGATTTGGGAGGAGAGAGGGGTGTGAGTGTTGGAATAATTATTATCTGACTTTATGTAGGGTATAATTTGAAGAGTTTTCACTTTTTTCAAAAGCATTTTCGATAAACTTATTCGGATCTTTTAAGAATATTTCCTCTTCTATGAATGAGATATATGATGCAGTTAAAGGGTTAACACATTTACAGGTCTTACATGAATACTCTTTAGGATTTTGATTGAACCGATTTTTGTTAATTATTTCATAAACTAAGTCAGTCGAGTAATTTGATGTCTCGCATCCATCTGCTTGTTTAATTGTTTTTTTAAACCAGCTATATCCTTCTCTACTTTTTTGGACTACGGCTACAATTCCATTAGTTTTTGAGACTTTATTTTGACGTGTAATTTCTTTTAAACAATATTCAATTTCCCAATCTATCCATTTACTATTTTTAAAATTAGGGGATATTATAACAATGGTTACTGAAGTATCATATATCATATCTGTTAGCTTTTTTTTGATGTTTTCAGTTGATGTATCAGATAGATCAGGAGTATCTGCAGTTTCACCTTTGTAGTATTTTACATCGTCACCAAGCTTTTCAATTATATCATTTCTTAGCTTTTGAGCTTCGTCAAATTTATATGAAATAAAAGTCTTTCTAGCCATTATTGATAATTGTAACTGTTTATCTCAATACTGTAGCCTGGTAATGGTTTATGTTGTTTCTCTATCCTTATATGAAAGATTGTAATCAAAATTGCTATTAAACAGAGGGGTAAATAAAACCATAAAATCGTGGTACTCTTGAAAGTAGCAAATATTGTATTTTCATTCCATTTTTTAAATCGTATAAAATTCATGTCAAAATCAACTATCTTTTCAATTTTACAATTTTCATTATCTGGCACAAATGTTTTTTTAAAAGATCTCTTATTTGGTAGTAAATATTCCCCTTTGACTACACTATTAAACAACTCAACGAAACATCGTTCGTTTGATAAATAGAATGCATCTAAGTACCAAAATAAAACAATAGGTAAGAGTGATATTAGCGAAAAAATAATGTTGTTTAACGCACCACCTAATGCCAATAAAGCAGTAAATATAGTTATTGTCCACCCTTTCATCATAAATGAGTTATTATTGTGCCTTGAAATGATGTTTTGTATGAATTCTAGGTGCTTAATTTTTTCCATTTTGATTATAATTTTCAAATAAACTAATTTAAATTTATTCTGAAAATAATTAAATTTTTATAAAAACTTGTAATCGTAGTTTTATAATCTTTGTTAGGCAAAATTGTGATGTGAAATTGATAATTCTGGGGTCTTGTTAGAAGATTTCTGGTGCGCAATTCGGTGCGCAAAATTCATTAACTAGTTGAAAATCAATATAATTAATACCTGAAATTAGTGTGGTCCATACTATAAGCGCAAGCGTACTGGCTAAAACCAAAGACATAGGAGTCATTTCCATCATAGAACATTTTTTCGCTAAGCTACAAGCTGAGGAGTAGAATTCTACAGGGTTTTATGAATACTCATATTTCTCGATCTATTAGTTGTAACTCATCACATGATCCTAAAATCTGCACAATAAAAAGTCTAATATTTGCACAATGCAATGGTAAGTACCCCCGTTTTTTACAACGGTAGATTTTAAGTAAATGGGCGTTTTCTAAATAGTAGCAACAGGTTCCCCTTTCATGGTTTTTGATACTAAATAGCTTATTAATTCTACGAAGGGTTTAATATTTAAATGCACGCTTGCTTCCTCCAATGAATTCATATACCTGTCTCTTTCTTGAACCGGAATGACAGTCCAAGGATATCCTCCTGATGTAAGCATTAAATTTAGTAGGAATCTTGCCATTCGACCATTGCCATCCATGTACGGGTGTATGAATACAAACATAAAATGTCCTAATACCGCTCTAACGGATGCTTCCGTTTCTTGTTCTATTAATTCCATTAATGCGGGCATAGCATCTCTGACAGCTTCCTTGTTTAAAGGAACGTGCATCGAATTAGAAATATAGACCTGATCATTTCTATAGCCGGATAAATCAGAAGGCTTCAATAAGCCAGAAATAACACTGGGCCCAAACAACGCGCGGAACCAATCTCCATGTTCATTCGCTAAAATCCTACCTGAATTTTCTCCAATTAATACCTGGCGGATACTCTGTTCTACCAGTTGAAAAGCATCCCAATACCCTTTAGCAGCCATAGCGTCTCTTTGTTTACGATCGGCTTCATTTTCTGTAAAGTCCCAACTCCCATTTCTAACACGTTCTATTAAC
This sequence comes from Flavobacterium sp., assembly GCA_024644655.1. Lineage (GTDB taxonomy): Bacteria > Bacteroidota > Bacteroidia > Flavobacteriales > Flavobacteriaceae > Flavobacterium. The sequence goes on along the minus strand of JAHEHJ010000175.1, from coordinate 792 downwards.
GCTGGGCTTACCAGATACCTTTCGATGGATAAAGAGTGGTAGGCATCGGTTACATAATTTTGATTAACCGTGCGGATAAACTTTTCTATGTTTGTAGGTATTCCCGGTGCAGGGGGAAAATTTTCAATGACAATTTCCCTAAAATTGGCCCACATTATTTTGATTCTATTTACATAGGGTGACGTTTCTTTTGGAGAAATAAGAATAGGTAATTTGGTATTAAAAGGGTCTAATTCACGCACATCGTAGCCAAGTCCTTGCATGGTTTTACTAATTTCATCGGCAATTTTATCTTTTTCACAATTTCTAAAAGCTGCAGCTACTCTTCCTGCTACAGTTGATTGACCTCCGTCTAATAAGATAGCTAAAATAGCTGAAGACGATTTTATAAGTGATAATGCCGTGCGAACATCGGTTGAGTTTTGAATGTAGGTATTAGAGGTGATATTGACCAAAGCACTGGCTAAACTCATTACCCTTAATCCATCGACCACTTCGACATGTACTTGCTTTATCGATTTAAAGTGAAACAACGAAGTGCCAAAAGGTAAATCTGTCTTGAAGTTATTTGCCTTTGGTGATTTCACAATCAATTGTTTAGGAACTGTCCAATTCCCCGTATGAACCAGTAAAGATTGCTCCGCAGACAAACACCACTGATCTTTGTACAAATAAGTTAAATACTGACTACAAAATCTCCAATAGGAACTATACCAGGAAGTGCTTTCGCCATAACTTGAATCTGGAGAGGCAATAATATACCAGCCCGAATAAACCTCTTTAATAAAGCCG
>JAHEHJ010000172.1:1901-3617 GCA_024644655.1 Flavobacterium sp. | reverse complement strand
CACTTCCACCAATTGCAATAAAATGTATTTTCATTTATTTAATTTAAAAAGACCTTACAAAATCTAACTTTCTTTTCATTGCAGAAATACTATATGGTGAATCACCTTTTGTTTTTTCTGTTAAAATTTTATTGAAATCTGCATTAGAAGAAATCGCTTCCATTTGACCTTGACGGAATGTATAGAAATACCATACATCAGGAGTCAACTCAAAATATAAATTTAAAATATTTCCACTACGCTTTCTTACAATTTCAACATATCCTTTAAATGTTTTATTAATGGTTTTGTCATAACTGCTCATGATGCCTATTTTATCAGTATTAGAGCGCCACGACCTACGCGTTTGATCCCAGGTTAATTGAGCATCAGAAATAACTAAACCACTATTAAATAATTTAGGCAAATTATATGCCCCACCTTGATGAACCGCCTCTAAAAACTTATTGCTTTCCTTCGTTGATAATAATTCAGCTATCGCTTTATCAAATGCAGGTCTGTCTTTACGATCTTGATCTGCTTCGTAACCATTTAAGTCAATGTCTTTGTGCATAAATTGTGTAGCCTCTTTCAAAAATTCAAAATCTAATGCAATTACAACATCAGCGCTGCTCACATTTTCTGCTACTTTACTGGTAATATTTCCAGCTGATTGAATTTTTAATTTCGTTCCAAAATCAACACCTAAATTTATTGGCCCTTCTGCAAAAACTTCTTCTTTTTCTTCATCAAAAGAATAATAAGGTCCTTTTAAAACCGAATCGTATAGTTTGTCTGCTTGCGCTATTTTAAATAACTTTTGCTGTTCATCATATATCAAACTGCCTTCTACATTTAGCACATCCACATCATTTGGTTCAATTTTTTTACTTAAAAATGTACCGTATGATTCATAATTAGTAATGCCAATATGTACTCCTGAATATATTTTATTTTTGTTTTCGTCTCTTGGGTCGTTAATCGCTAACTGAACTGTGTCTGGATTGATGAATCCTTTGTATCTAAAATATTGAGATTTAATAACGGTGCTTTTGGTATTCACTTTAACAAAGCCATCGTAATCTAAATATGGATTAGCAGCATGTAAATAAACATCTCCTTTGTACTTTAATTTTGCATTTAAGAAGAATTGCATAGAATCTACTATTTGGCCTTTCCCTAATGTTGCATAAGCAGAATCTACTTTTATTTCTTCAAAATGAATGAGCTGACCTAAGGTGTCTAGCTTTGTCTTATAAGCATAATAAGCATTTGCGTTGTATTTACGCCTTGCATAAATGTCCACTTTTGCATCAAAAAGTTGATGGTATTTTGTTTCCGTATTTGCAATCATAGTAGCAGTATCTAATCGTCGTATGATGGCATCTCCAAAAATTTCTACATGGGCATCATGTGGTCTAATTTCCGCATCAGCAACTATTATTTTTTCAGCACCGTCAATTTTCAAATCAACAGATTTTAAATTATACAATGCATGATCCACTTCAAAATTCAAAGAGTCTTGCAATGGATGCGTAGATATAAATGAATATGCATCAGCAGGTGTATTACCCTTCGCGAAAGTAATTTGCTGCAAATCGAAATACCATACAAATTCAGGCAAAGTAGTTGCATAATTATTTGCTGGGAATTTAACCAAAGCATTGCGTTCGTTGGTTTTGAAGCTACCTTGTTTTGCTATAAAATCAATTTTTGATTGCACATTTCCAGCTTCTA
>JAHEHJ010000172.1:0-1891 GCA_024644655.1 Flavobacterium sp. | reverse complement strand
TTGATTTTTGCAATACTTTGCGCAGCTGTAAAGTCATCCGGATTGAAAACAAAATCTCGAGAGAATAAAGCAGCGCCTTTAATATTAGACCATCCATTTCCATTCAAAGCATTCGGTGTATAACATATTGTTCCGTTAAAATTATTCTTCCCAACATATAAATCGGTAGGAATACTTAAACTCTTCACAAACATGCTGTCTTCATAAGGCTCCCAATGCATATAAGACTGAATTGATTTAGCCAAAGGATTTGTTTTTTGTCTTTTCAAATCAAAACGGTCAATGGAAGCATTCATTGAATCGAGTAAGAATAAAAATTGATCAGAAAAAGTAACTGAAGCTAAATAATCAATTTTACCTTTTCCATATAAACCTTTATCACTTAAATGAATTTGATTTTCATATTTCGCTTTACCTTTATACAATGGATAACCTCCTTCAGGCGTATAAGTAATAAAACCCAGCGAAGTATCCGGTTGATAGGTTAATGTCTCGTCAAAGTCTGGGAAAATGCCTCCTGAATGGAAATTACCTGGGAACGTTAAACCTGTTGTAGCACTTATGTCGTCCAAACTATCAATCATGAAAGGATTGATTTTGAAATAAAAATCAGCGCGCCTATAAACTCCTTTTTGAACATGCGGATAATCGTAATAAACATAAGAAACACTATTAGCTTGAAACAACGGATATTGCGAATATTTCTTTAACCCAGATTTATTATCCATGTCATCGATGTATAAGACACCGTTGATATCTCTTAAAACAGTTTTTAAACTAATTAAATCTCTTTTGCCATTGAAGTTTTCTTTTCCTAAAATTTTGATTTTCATAGAATCAACTTTAGGCATATCTATGGTAAAACGATTGTAATTGAAAGTAAAATTCGTGCCATAAAAATCAAGTGTGCCGGCATGAACTTTTCCATTGAATTCCATATCTCTGTTGGCTTTCACTTTCAATAATCCTCCCGCAGGGCGAATGTTTACGCTTTGCGAATCACTCATAAACAATTGTTCAACACCTACAATATCTAGATCTTTATTGAGCAAATTTAACCTAGCATTGATACTTTGACTAGATAACGATGCAAATCGAATTCCATCATAATCTAATTTACCTGCTTCATTTTTAATATAATTGAAGGTCTTTTCTTTTACATAAATCCAACCCCTATTTTCATTTAAGCCAATAAAACCGGACGCTACCAAGGAGCGTAGCAAACCAATTACATCTTGTTCTCTTAATTTTACAGCAGCTGCATAACTGGCAATACTAATTTCGTTTGACTGTTGTTGAGTAGCAATTCTTTTTAAAATTGTAAGTGGATTGACCTCCCCTATTCCAGAAACTTTTCTAAAATTTGCGAGCTTATAAAAGTTTTTAGATTCAAAATAAGATTCTTGTTGGAAATTTCCTTTGATCATTCCCATTTCAATTTCTGTTTTGTCTATATCCCACTGCATACGCTCCACTTCGAAGGTCATCTGGTGATAGGAATCAAAAAATGCAGCACCTGCAATTCCATCTTTTTTGCGCAAAAGCACTACTTGCCTTTGTTTTGCATTAAACCTAAACTCAATTCCCGGATGATAAATAGAATCGGACTCAAGATAAATTGAAATCTCTGCAGGTAATGATATGATCTCTTCTTTTTGTAAAATAAATGCATTCGAAAATGTTTTAAGTGCAACTTTATTATTTACATATATAGCGATAGATGCTTTCTGGTCGTCGGTCCCAATACCATAAAGCTTACTACCCGCCATGCTAAAGCCTCCATGGTAATCTACATTTTTAAAAAAATCTTTGATTTCAAAATTTCTTTCATAGGCTGTAAACTTTGGATACGTAGCCATTTCTGGCGTATTATTGGTACTCAATCGATCTT
>JAHEHJ010000170.1 GCA_024644655.1 Flavobacterium sp. | reverse complement strand
ATGGAAGCGGCATCCTTTACTGCCAGTTTTTGGCAGGAAAGATAGAGCAAACAGCAGGAATAAGCTCCTAAAATAAAGAACAATGCCATTATATAAAAGTCAACCACTGAAAATATACAATTCTCTTTCGGGAGAAAAAGAAGTCTTTGCACCTATTCATGAAGGGAATGTTGGGATGTATGTTTGCGGACCAACGGTATATAGCAATGTGCATTTAGGGAACTTGAGAACCTTTATGTCGTTTGATGTGATTTTTAGGTATTTCCAACATTTGGATTACAAAGTGCGCTATGTACGTAATATTACCGATGTGGGACATATTGTAGACGATGTGGACGAAGGCGAAGATAAAATTGCTAAAAAAGCACGTTTGGAACAACTCGAACCGATGGAAGTAGTACAACGCTACACGGTCGATTTCCATGAAATCTTGGGAGCATTTAATTTTTTACCGCCAAGTATTGAACCCACCGCTACGGGGCATATTATTGAACAAATTGAAATCATCAAGAAAATTATTGATACCGGAATTGGTTATGAAGCCAATGGATCTGTGTATTTTGATGTAGTAAAATTTAACGAAACGAATCATTACGGGCGATTGAGCGGCAGAAATATTGAAGACATGCTTGCCAATACTCGTGATTTAGACGGTCAATCTGATAAAAGAAATCCGCAAGATTTTGCTTTGTGGAAAAAAGCCGAACCGCAACACATTATGCGTTGGCCTTCGCCTTGGAGCGATGGTTTTCCGGGTTGGCATTTAGAATGTACTGCAATGAGCACCAAATATTTAGGCAATCATTTTGATATTCACGGCGGCGGAATGGATTTGAAATTCCCGCATCACGAATGTGAGATTGCACAAAATGAGGCTTGTACAGGACAAACTCCAGTTAATTATTGGCTTCACGCCAATATGCTTACGTTGAATGGTAAAAAAATGGCTAAATCAACGGGGAATAATATTTTACCTAGAGAGATTTTGACTGGCGAAAATACTATTTTGAGCAAAGCGTTTTCCGCTTCGGTAACTCGTTTCTTTATGTTACAGGCGCATTACCGAAGTATCTTAGATTTCTCAGATGATGCTATTGTGGCGGCTGAAAAAGGATACAAACGTTTGATGGAAGCGATGAGCAATTTGGAATCTATTCCAGTTGCTGATCAAAGTACGTTGAACATTGCTGAATGGAAACAACTGTGCTATGACGCCATGAACGATGATTTCAATACGCCAATTTTAATTGCGCAATTGTTTGAAGGCGTTCGCTTTGTGAATGTGCTAAAAGAGGGTAAAGAAACCTTAACTGCCGAAGACGCAAAAATATTTAGCAATGCAATGAGTGCATTTGTATTTGACGTTTTAGGTTTGGAAGATGAAAAAGCAAGCGACGGAAACAATGACAAATTAGAAGGTACAGTGAACTTACTTATCGCAATGCGTAAACAAGCTAGAGAGGATAAAAACTTTGCTTTGTCTGACCAAATTAGAGATCAATTATTGGCTTTAGGCATTCAATTGAAAGACGGCAAAGAAGGAACGACCTTCAGTTTGTAATAGAATTGTACGAATTGCGACTCATCCAAAAAACACAACTATGGTATCTAAGATTCTCATTTTTCCTTTTTTGATGTTGGTTCGCTTTTACCAAGTAGCTATATCTCCATTTACTCCTGCCGCATGTCGTTTTGAACCTACTTGTAGTTCGTACATGCTCGAAGCCTTGAAAACACACGGCTTGGTTTACGGCTTATTTTTAGGAACAAAACGGATTTTAAGTTGCCATCCTTGGGGAAGAAGTGGCTATGATCCAGTTCCTCCCAAAAAATGCCAACACCAACTATAAATTCAATTAAAACTTTATTTTTACACTAAATAAATAAACAAAATGACACCAACTTTATCTATCGTTTGGAATCCTTCAGAAGGAATTGATTTAGGTTTTTTCATGATTCGCTATTATAGTTTAATGTTTGTAATTGCCTTTGGATTGGGTTGGTATATTATGAAGCATATTTTCGTTCGCGAAGGCGAAACAATAGAGAAACTAGATTCGTTGTTTATTTGGACGGTGGTGGCTACTTTGGCTGGCGCTCGATTGGGACATGTCTTCTTTTACGATTGGGAGTATTTTAGAAATAATCTATTGGAAATATTTTTGCCTGTTCGATTTGAACCTAGCTTCCATTTCACTGGATTTACAGGTTTAGCAAGTCATGGCGCAGCTATTTCCATCATAGTAGCGATGTATTTTTACAGTAAAAATATTTTGCAGAAACCACAGTTATGGATTTTAGATCGTATCGTGATTCCTGTGGCAAGTGGTGCTATATTTGTTCGAATTGGTAACTTTTTCAATTCGGAAATAATAGGAAAAGAAACCACTTCTACTTTTGGGATTCAATTCATTAGAGATTATTTTAGCCCAAGAGATGCGGTTAATGCTACTCAAATTGCTGACCCTAAAGAGGCGTATGCAGCAATTGCAACTGACCCCAAATTCACGACACTTTTAGAACAAGTTCCAGCTAAACATCCAACGCAATTGTACGAAGCTTTCTGTTATATTTTTGTTTTTGCGATATTGTTTTTCTTATATTGGAAAACGGAAGCGCGTAAGAAATCAGGTTACCTATTCGGATTGTTTTTAGTATTATTATTCTCTGTTCGAATTGTAGTAGAATCAGTAAAAGAAAGCCAAGGCGGATTTGAGAGTGCTTTAGGATTATTATCTACTGGACAATGGTTGAGTATTCCATTTATTGTGACGGGTCTTTATTTCGTTATCACGGCAAAACAGACCAAAGAATAATTTCAATAAATTTTAACCTATAAAAAAAGGCTGTCTAATAACTAGACAGCCTTTTTTATGTTGTATCAATCGTCAAGCTAGTGTTGAATTGTATTTCATAGAATTGATGATGTAATGAGTACTTCAATTTGAACTGTAGACGTAAAGTAGTTGTTGTTACTATATTTCATCCCATTCATTATGAATAATTCTTATTTCTTACTATCCAGCATTTGCATTTTACATTATCAAAAATCAACCTTTGATAAATTCTAATATTGCATAAAAAAAAGACAAGTTACTATTGATAAAAAAAAGGATCCAACTTTCGTTGAATCCTTTTAGAAATATAGTCTATTGAAAATTAAGCTTCTTTGTGCTCTTTTTCAATTTGATTTTTATCTGATCTTGAGATAGTGTCCACTAACACAGGAGTTGCAATAAACAATGATGAATAAGTACCTACTACGATACCTACTAACATTGCAAAGATAAATCCTCTGATTGATTCACCACCAAAAATAAACATGGTTAATAAAACAATAATCATCATTAAAGACGTATTCAATGTTCTAGACAATGTTGTATTAATAGACGCATTTACTATCTCTTCAAAGGTACCTTTACGTTTACCCATAATGAACTCTCTAATTCTATCAAATACAATAACTGTATCGTTCATTGAGTATCCAATAACCGTTAAGATAGCCGCAATAAAGTGTTGGTCCATTTCCATGTGGAACGGCATGAATTTATAACATAATGAATAAATTCCCAATACAAATATTACGTCATGCGCTACTGCTGCAATCGCTCCTAATGAATACTGCCATT
>JAHEHJ010000057.1 GCA_024644655.1 Flavobacterium sp. | reverse complement strand
TACAATTACCGCTAATGTTTCGCTACTACAGTGGGTTAGGTACTAATTTAAGCCTTTTTTTGGATTTGCCACCCAAGTAATTGCGAGACACAAGCTTGAGACTGCCGAAGGAAACGGCTGTCAAGTGATGCTTATTTTATTAGCATTGATTGCTCCCAACTTTCTTTCAGTTCTTTCAGTTTAATTTTGTCCAGTGGAAAAGAAAAATCGGATAGTAACTCTTCAGGCACAAAAATAACATTAGCATATATCTTTTGATTTTCTAGTTGAGTAGTTTGATTTTCTAGTTGAGTTGCGAGTTCCCCTAGTCGTATAATTGCCAAATTATTTGATTTTTCAGTAAAAAGATATTTTGAAATATCTTCTATCTGATAGTTGGATTTCTCTCCATTTTTCATGGGGAAATATAAAATTGCATTTTTAGTATTTTCTATAAAGCTTTTTTCTAAGATCACAGCAGTATAAGGAGCTTTTAAATTTTTCATGTCAAACATGATTAAATATCCAATTCCTTTTTCAACTTTCCCATCCTTTACAATCTCAATCTCAATAGTATTGCGATCATTCACATTTATTTCTTGAGCAGATACACAAGTAATTATCAAAAGAAGAAATGAAGAAAATATCAATTTGCACTTTTTCATATTTTGAATTATTATTGTTTCTATACGTTGCGGTTAAGTTTTACATAATGTTCCGTCGCTTCTCGTCAGTTGCGAAGTTCGGAACTTTATATTTTCTGTTAAAGTTAAAAATTCTTGCGAAACGTAAACGTGAAGGTACCACAAAATTCGCACTCGAGCGACAGCGAACAGACGAAGTAATTGCGAGACTCGAGGCTTTAGCCGAACAGAGCGGAGCTAGACGGCTGTTATTGGCTGGCATTATCCTTTTCTAACATAAAGTCCACAATTCGCGCAATTTATTTCCACTAAATAGTTCTCTTTGGTTAGATATTGATACCATTTTTTATATTGCTTATCTCGAAAATCGTAAATATTGACAATTAAATAAGGCTGTTTCAGAATTTCTTTTCCAATTTCTACGTCAAAACTTTCAAATTCATGTTTGTCTTTCTGAAATGTGTTATAATCAAAATGTAAATAAAACTTTTTTTGAGTTTCTGCTTGGATTTTTTCCCAAACTATTTCACTCAATATTAAATCTCCAGGATAATAATTTACATGATATTTTTCTTCTCCATATTTTATGTACAAACCACTAATTTCTCCATTCAAAACTTTTCCATTGACTTGTAAAATCATATTTACTTTTTGTGAATATGAATATTTCACTGATAAAGATAAAACGAGTATGTAAAATAGTTTCTTCATTTGTAGATTGTTCGTCGATGCTTGCCACTAACGTTTCCTTGCAAGAGCTTGTGGCGGCTTATGGAAAGCTTTTTTTTCATAACCGACCAAGCGAAGTTATGAAAAGTAAACGAACAACATACCGAAAAACTAGCCATAAGTTTTAGCAAGTGTTATGAGCTGTAGTAATTATTTATTTATATCTTGTTTAAATATTTGTACATTGCGTTACTACAATAAATAAAATATGAGCACTTTACAAAGCAGATTTGACCTTGGTGAATTAGTTGTATTTAAAACTCATCCATTACTTTTTTCATATGAAATTAGGGGAGATGGAAAATATGTTCCTCCAATTATGATTGTGAAAGAAGTTTTATTTGAAAATAAGCAAAAGAAAACACATGATGACATTACTGGCTTGCAAGTAGCAGAACGCATAAAGTATATTTGTATCTATTTTGACGATAATAAAAGTGAATTTATTGAGTCGCATATTTATGAAGGTTCACTAGAAGGAATTAAAGATTTAAAAATAGGAAGAATAGATGATCCAGATAAATTAAATAAGAATAGTGTTAATCTCGTAGACGAAGTTATTAACTATGACGTTGCGGCAAAATATTCCTATAACAATTTAATTTATTTTAAGACAAAAAAACTTGAACTTTTAAAGAAGAGAGCATCTATTAAAATCTCGGAGGATAGCAAGAAATCAGGATCAAGAAAAGAAGTTCGGTCAATACAATACGTCGTAAATTATGCAACTCCTGATTTTGTTGCATGTGGAATAAAAAATGAAAATTATACAGATTTATTTTTCAACGATGGGCAAGTCAAAAGAATTGCTTCTAAACAGCTTGTTAAGGTTAAATGGTTTAATCCTATTCAACAAAAATTTAGTGAAGAATATTTACCATTAGAATGCTTTACGAATAAGAATCCATTTCCGCAAATATCTGCTCCAATTGCAGATATCGCAGATGATTTAAATGAAAAATAATTAATATTGAGAAGTTCCTTAGTTAAAGAAATGTAACATTTGTTGAACTGTTGTAAACGTAAGTTTCACTTAATCCGGACCTTCGGGGACAAATAAAATATGCGGATTAGGAAATTAGTCAAATTTCTGAATTAATAGCTCAGGAATCGATTCCATCGCTATTAATTTCAGAAAGACCAGTATTCTTTCAAACCACTTTGAAGCGGCATTACCAGCCATTGGCTTGGTGTGTGTTTGTATCATAAGTATTGCGTTTGTTACTATATATATGGTCAGAGATGTCTCTAAAGACAAATCTACGTACAATTGCAGCGGGAGTCGAGAATTCGGCTAATGGTTCAACCTTTTAAGGTGTAAGTTGCATTTCGTTATGAATTCCGCGCGGGAACTTCTCTTTTTTTACAGTATGGAAGATTGGTTTAAAGATCGTGGTTATCCTCATTTTACTCATAGAACGCCTTTAACAGATAAGGCGAATATCTTGCGTTATATAAGTAATCCAATTAAAGTTTCTAAGCACTCTTTTTCACCACTATTATTAAAGACTTTATCACAACGCAGATATAAACTTTCGACATTTGGCAAAATTGAAAAGCGATCTCATAAAATTCTGTCAAATGGTATTATTAAGTCAAACATCAAGATTAGGGAAATTCTCTATGCAACTCATATAGATGCTCACATATATTCCTATTATGCCCAAGAGATTTTGTCGAATAAATATGAAAAATATTTGGAGTCTAATACACATGTTTCAAATGTAATATCTGCTTATAGACAAATTCCAACGTTGTGTAAGACCAAGTATAAAAATAATGCGCATTTCGCTAAAGATGTATTTGATGAGATAAAGATTAGGCAAAATTGTGTTGCTCTTGCGTTCGATATTGAAAATTTTTTTCCCAGTCTTAATCATCGACTTTTGAAGTTAATATGGGCTAAAATGTTAAATTGTAAGGCCTTGCCGCCTGACCACTATAATGTTTTTAAATCTGTAACTAATTTTTCCTATGTTAAATTACAAGACTTAAAAACGAAAAAAAGACATTTTGATGAAAAGGAATTGGCAAAATTAAAAAATAAAGGAAATACATTTTTTAAAAGTATTTCTGAACTAATTAATTCTTCTGTAATAATTCATAAAAATCAAAAGCACAGAAATGGTAATTTAATAGGAATTCCTCAAGGTTTACCAATTAGTGCTTTGTTGGCCAACATTTACATGCTGCCTTTTGATGAAGCTATAATTGATGGTCTTTCACTAAAACATAATGTTTTTTACAGAAGATATTCTGATGATATTATTATACTCTGCCAAGAGGATCAGGTTGCTTTTGTAAAAGATTTTGTAGAAAAAGAAATAAAAAAAATTAAATTGACGATTTCAATTCCCAAAACGGAAACAACGCTTTTTAAAAATGAAAATGGACGTTTGCAAAGTTTTAAAGTAGTTGGCGATGATTTAATATTTAATGTTCCGATGACTTATTTAGGTTTTGAATTTTATGGATATCAGACACTTCTTAAATCAAAAAATTTAGCTTCATTCTATAGAGAAATGAAAAGTACTATTAGAAGAAAATTTAAACAAATTGAAAAGAGAAATCAAAAAATATTGAATGATGAATTAATTTTTTATAAAAGAAAAGTATATCGACTTTATAGTTTTAAGGGACAAAAATCAAGGTATTTACCAGCAAAAAAAATAGAATTACGAAACAATAGATTTGTTGTCAAAAGGTTTAAAAGAAAGTTTAGAGGTAATTATATAAGATATGTTTATAGAGCTGCTGATGAAATGAATTCTCCAGAATTAAAAAGGCAAATCAGGAATCATTGGAAAATTTTAGTTCAAACAATCAGTCGTTTTTCTAATTAGCACGATTTCTCTAACAATAGCTCATAACGTGTCAAGGCTTGCTTCAGTGGCGATTATTTATTACCAAGCCTTTACAAATATAGAAAAACTTTAAATTAAACTGCTTTGCTATTCCAAATTAATCCCGAACCAAGCCATTGTAGCAAACGGCTGTTATCGGTAGGTTTTATATGGTTATATGTCTTTTGAAATAATTCGAAAATGTTTCTTCTGGTTTGCCATTAAGTGTTTTTTCTACAAAATTTAAGCCTACTGGATTTAGTTTATTTATTTTTTTGAATGGTCCCCATTCTTCAGATTTCAAAAATTTACCTAGTACAAGAAAGGTATTTTCAAACCCAACTATATCTTCGAAAAAAGATGAGTCTAATTTTAGGTTTCGTAATGGGTCTTGATGATGTGTTAGCATTCCTCCAATAAAACTTTCGTCAGAATATCCTGCGAGATATACAATAGGATGATAGCCTTTTCTAATCTCTCGATGAGTTGCTAATAAAATATCTCCACTTTTAAAATTATTTGAATTCATTTGTTATAAATTTACTTTGTCTGTTCTTCCATACTGACTGTGTATGATTTGTTTTGCTTCCTTCTCTGCTTCATAATTATTTTCAAACTCTTTTTTGAAAAAATAAAACATAGCCATTTTGAATTCTGGAAATTCAATATATATATATTCATCCATCGTGTGAAAAAAAAAGTCATCTTTATTTTTACTCTTCCAAAATACCAAAGAGTAATATTTTGAATCTTTAGCGGACTTTTTTATTCTTGCTTGAGAATTTCTTAGTTGAGACAATGCTTTGTATGGTGATAAGTCAATATTCAATCTCATAACTGACATAGGAACCTCCTTAAATATTGGATTAAATTCTTCGGATTTACCTCTTAAATATTTCCGTCTAAAATTTAGAACATGAAATTTATAATCTATTATTTCTAACCATCTTATAATATTGAGAGATTGTTCATATTCATAGTATTCATTATCTAAATCGGTAGTTTGGAAAAGTTCTAATATGTTTTTCTCAATCTTCGATAAAGTTTCGTTGTTACAAGTTGGACAAGCTGGAATAACCGTTTTCATAAAAAGTTGCTTCGTTCCATTTATTAAAGTTTCAAAATTTCTTGATGGATCATTTTGGTAGCACCATTTTGGAAGAACATGTTCTTTTGTTAATTTACTATCTTCACCGCAAAATGAACAAATATCATTTTCGCCAGCAAAATTACCTGGTTCAAAATGATTTCTTTTTATATGGTCAATGATTGCTTTTCCATTTAATTTAAAATGTTTTCTTAATAATTTAAAACAATCATCTGTCATTTATTCTCATTTTTTTGGGAAACTTACCGCTAACGTTTGATGCTAGAACTCGTGGCGACTTTCTGCCCGAGTTTTCTCCGCTAGGAAAAACGAATTTAGAAAAAAGAAACGAACAATTACCGAAAAGCAAACCATGAGTTTTAGCAAGTGTTACCAGCAGCGCTTTTGTATGTCGGGTTTTAATAACTGTTCTTAATCATTTCTAATCTGAAAAAAGGACTATATCACATAAATGAATTATGTGATTTTCAAAATGACTTATATGTATAACTTCATAACTCACATTACCCGAAAAGGGTTCTGCAATATCAAAATGATATTTGCTTTTACTATATTCTTCATTGGCTATAACATAAATTATTTTTATATCATTAGCTAAACATTTTTTGAGTTTTCTGTCATCTCTTTTTTTAATATCTTCAAATGATTTTTTTGCCCAATTTTCACCTTTTCCAGCAAAATCAATGGGTTTAAAATGTTGAATCCCTTGACATTCAATTGCTATGTTATGCTCAGGTAGATAAAGGTCTAAGGACTGCCTTCCTAACCATTTAAATTTCTTTTGTCTTTCATATTTAACATTTTGTTTATCCAATATTGATGCAAGTTCACTTTCTAATTTGGATTCGTTGCAAATAGGACACCCACTTTTTTTACATAGATGATTATTTGGTGTAACCACAAATTCACCATGTTGTGGACAGATAAGACACACGTTTTTCTGCCCATTTATATATTCAACTTTTGAGTAATCATACTTCTCACCAAATAACTCTTTTGCTTTATTAATAAAAAGTTCTTTACCCATTGATCTATCTTTCGCCATTTGATCAAAATTACATTTAGGACACCCATGACCTTTTAAATGTTGATTCGCAATTTGTTTAAATATTCCATGAACAAGACATTTGATTACTACTTTATCAGTAGCACTATTACAAAGAGATTTAGTATATTCATACTTTTCTCCATGAGTTTTTTTAGCTTGATTTAGAAAATATAAAGTATTATATTTAGTTACTTTAGATTTAGTTAATTCCCTCCCACATTTTCTACAACCACATTTTAGCCTAATGTGATTTTGTGGAATTTGGGTAAACTCTCCATGACTAGGACAAATAATAGTAATTTTAGTACTCGTATTTTTCCATTCCACTTTTGAATAGTCATATTTATTGTTGTGGGTTTGCTTAGCTTGTATAAGAAATGTTTCTAAAGTTGTTAATCTATATTTTCCACGTTTGTATTTCCAAGCACATTTTGGACATCCATTACCTGATAAATGATTTGTTGGTGATTGATAAAATTCTCCATGCTCTGGGCATATAATAGAAACTTTTGTATGGCTACCATTATATTCTACTTTTGAATAATCAAATTTGTTACTATGTATTTTAATAGACTTTTCAATAAAATCAGATTTTCTAATTTGAACATTTTTACTCATCAACTCAATACTTTATTAAAATTACTTATATAAATTGACTTTTCTCTATATAGTTTTCAGTTTGCTACTAACTTATTTAATGTCGCTATAAACTTTCACCTAATACTTATAAAATCAGGTGTTAAGAGAGTTTTTGTATATCAAAAGTAGTAAAATAGATTACAAATCATCAATTCAAAGTGAATTTATTGCCAACTTTTCGCACGAATAATCAACCAAAATGATTCTAAAAAAACACTTTTTTCTCTCCAAACCACAATCACCACTATGCACATCCAAAGTTCCATAGCATTCGTTTTTCTATTAGACTGAAAAAAATACAAAAGGTTTAATCGGGAGGAGAAAATAGGAGGTAGGTGGGAGGTAGTAGGTAGTAGGTGTTGGGTGGTAGGAAGTAGGTGATAAGAGGTTGTAGGTTGTAGGTATTTTGGGTGGTAGAAAGTAGGTGGAGTCAAAGGCCCCATATAAGTCCGCGTAAATCCGTTGTATCAGACTAATCCGTGGCTTTATTCTAAAGTCCTAGCATAAATCACTGGCAATTGGTCAACCTATATCAGGGAAGTACATACTTCGTATATCGTACTTCGTATATCGTATATCTCCACTTCCAACCTACTACCTCCAACCTACAACCTCCAACCTCCAACCGGCAACCAAACTCACTCATAATTGCCTCAAAAGTGCCTACTAAGTGCTGAAAACAGCCTCTAGAGTGCTGGGAAAGTGCTGAGAAAGTGCTGAAAAGGTGCTCAATAAGTGCCTAATGAGCGCCTAGTAACGGCTTAGTAATTCGATGAAAAAAACAATCAGCTGACAGCCATCAGCTAACAGTTGTACAGCAACCCATTGTATCGCTACGGCTATCGTATAGTTGTCGTATAGTTGTCGTATAATCTAGCTGCAAATACCACATTACAAACACCAATATAAAACCCATTCAACTCGATATTCCGTATTTATTTTTACTTCAAAAATCAGCAATCGGTATTCTTTAATCTTCAATCCCTCCCCAATCCTTGTCATGCCGACAAAGGAGGCATCTCATCCCCAAATTTTTAAATCCCTCTCAAAAACAAACATATCTCGTTATTATGTAAATACCTTCTCCATCTAAAATCAGCAATCGGTATTCTTCAATCTTCAATCCAACCCCCGACAACCGACAACTACTCCAGATTCCATATATCGTTTATCGTCCCTCGTATATCGCACATCGTATATCGCACATCGTATATCGTAAATCGTAAATCGTATATCGTATATCGTAAATCATACATTTTTTTAATAACTTTATAACCTCTAAACAATTCTGTATGAAACACATCGCTACTTCAATACTGCTACTCTTGTTTGCTTTACACTCTCAAGCTCAAATCCTAAATTTCCCCGACCCTAATTTTAAAAACGCATTAGTCAATACCAATTGCGTAGCGAATTCTAGCAATCAGTATACAACAGATGCAGATACCAATGATGATGGCGAAATCCAATTGGAAGAAGCTCAAGCAGTAACTAAGCTAAGTGTAGCCAATCAAAATATCACCGATCTAACCGGTATTGAAAACTTTAGTAACCTTACAGGTTTGGATTGTAGTAGCAACCAACTAACGACACTGACCCTCAACAATTTGGTATCCCTTCAAGGTTTAAGTATTAGTTATAATGCCATTACCACACTAAGTATTACCAATTGTTTTAGTCTTGTTTATTTTTATTGTTTCAATAATCCCTTGACTTCTATTGATTTAAGCTCCACGGCTGTACAATACTATCGTATAGTAAATAATCCCAATCTAATTGACGTCAATTTAAAAAATGGATTTTATGAATATGGAGCCATTAACGGTAAGGCACTTCCACCACCATTACCTCCCGAACTCTATGGCAATCCCAATTTGCAATACATTTGTTGTGATGATATTGAAGTAGGTCCCGTTCGTGTTCATACCCAATTAGGAGGTGACCCTTTACCCGATACGGTAAACATCAATAGCTACTGTACGTTTTCTCCAGGGGGAACCTACAATACCATTCATGCCACTACGACCTTGAATTGTGGAAGCAATGCGGTTCCCTTGCAACACCAAAAAGTAAAACTAACCTTTTCTACACTTCATAATAAACATGCCTTTACCGATAATAATGGGGTAGCAAACATGTATATTGGGCCTAATACCATAGTTGTGGAACCCGTACTAACCAATCCCAACTATTACACTGTCACCCCTCCAAATTATTCGTATACGTTTACAGGGACCTCTGAAACGATTAACCCAATTTTTTGCTTTACACCAATAGGAAACCACCCCGATTTAGAGGTGAATCTAGTGCCCCAACAACGAGCGCGTCCGGGTAGCTATTGCATTTACCAATTGATCTATAAAAATAAAGGAAACCAAATCCAATCCGGAGCACTGACTTTCTCTTATGATTCTAGTGTTTTGTTTTTTAATACAGCCAATCCTGCGGTTAATTCAACTTCGTCCAATTCACTCTCTTGGAATTTTCAAGATTTAGCTCCCATGGAAACCCGCTATGTGTTAGTAACCTTTACCCTAAATACACCTCAAGATACGCCCGCAGTCACTATAGGGGATGTGTTGCAGTACCAATTGGCCATCACTTCTTCCGATACCGATGAAACTCCTGCAGACAATGTGTTAGCCTATAACCAAACGGTAGTGGGCTCTTTTGATCCAAACGATAAAGAAGTGCTAGAAGGGGAAACCATAAGCATCGATAAAATTGGGGACTATTTGCACTATGTGGTTCGTTTCCAAAATACAGGTACCGATTATGCCGAAAACATTGTCATCAAAGACGTTTTAAGTAATAATTTAGATTGGTATTCTCTAGAAATGATTGATGCAAGTCACCCGTATCGCAGTACACAAAATTTTGGTGCCCAACTGGAAGTGTTTTTTGAAGGGATAAATCTTCCCGCTACATCAACCGATGAAGCAGCTAGCCATGGGTATTTTACGTTTAAAATTAAACCTAAAACGAGTGTCGTACTCAATGATGTAATTGAAAACAAAGCGAGTATTTTCTTTGATTACAATAACCCTATAGTGACCAATACGGTGTCTACAACCATATCCAATCTGGGTGTACCAACACCAACGGCTGCGGCTAAAGTTACCTTATATCCCAATCCTGCTCACGGCGTACTCAATATAGCGGCCAATTCAGGCGTAACAATTCAAGACGTAATTATTAGCAATACGCTAGGGCAAACCTTGCTGCATACTAAGGAAACGACCTTTGATATCAATGGGTTGGCTGTGGGGACTTATTTTGTCACCATCACTACTAGTAAAGGAAGTACAACTCAGAAATGGATTAAGCTGTAGGCGTATGGAGTTTGCTGTTTTTATGACTAAAACCAAAGTAGATGGTAAGCCCAATGAGCAACCAACAGCTAAAGTAAATCCAATTCCATATACTCAACTCGGCCATCATATACAAACAACATACTAAGCCCAATAACGGTATTAACGATAAGTTTTGCTTCCAAGACCATACGGCAAAGCATACTAAGGAAATCAAGAAAATCCACATCGGTATCTTGTGCTTGAACAAACTAAAACCACTTTCGTACTTCAAGGAGTCCGCTATTGGCAAAGCATCTATCGTTTCTTTATAATGGTTTTCGTTATCACTTACCGTACTCAACAATTGCTCCAAATCGGTGGTTTCTATCGTAGGATTTTGAGCCGAAACCAAGGTAAATACGGTTTTAACTTGCTCCGGATTCAATGAAGTAACGATGTCAGAAGGACCGTTAACTTGTTTTTCATTGTTCAAAAACGCCATAGTGGAATCGCGGTTTACCGTAAAGGCAATGGTACAACCTACTGCCATTAGAATAGGGAAGATGTATTTCGAATTCACATAAGGTGTTTTAAACTTGCCTCTAGGAATGTCTTTCTTGTTTTGCAATACCAATACACCCGCACAAACCAATACAAAGGCAAAGAGGGTTCCAATACTGCATAAGTCGGTTACCATGGTAAGGTTTAAGAATAAGGCAGGAACTGCCACTACAAACCCAGTCACTATAGTCGCATAGGAAGGGGTGTGGTATTTAGGATGTACTTTAGAAAACTGTTTTGGCAATAAACCGTCTCTACTCATACTCATCCAAATACGAGGTTGCCCCATTTGGAATACCAAGAGTACACTAGCCATAGCCACTACGGCACTCACAGCTATGATCCCCGACATCCATTTCATATGCAATTTGTCAAATACAAAAGCCAATGGGTCACCCACATTCAAATCGGAATAATGAACCATACCCGTTAATACCAACGCTATGACTACATACAAAATCGTACATATAATTATAGCCCACATCATACCTCTTGGTAAATCACGCTGTGGGTCTTTACATTCTTCTGCAGTAGTGGAAATAGCATCAAAACCAATATAGGCAAAGAATACCGCCGATACGCCTTTTAATATACCGCCCACACCATTAGGTGCAAACGGATGCCAATTGGATGGATCTACATAAAATATGCCTACAGCTATGACTAACAGGATGATACATAGTTTTACTACCACCATTAGATTACTAGCATTTCGGGATTCTTTCATACCACGATACACCAATGATGTAATGATGATGATGATGAATAAGGCGGGTAAATCGGCTACCAAATGAAACCCACCTACAGTAGGAGCACTAGTCCAGGCTCTATAAGCAGCTTGCAATCCTTCCGATAAATGTGAGAAGTCTTTGCCACCATGCATCAAAGCAGTAGCATCTCGATACCCGTTGGAGGCCGTTAAATAATCCATTTGTACCCAATCGGCCAAATAGCCTAAATGCCAATCGTATTTCGAGTTCAGCGTACTCACAATACTGTCGAGCAAACCAGTAAAGTAATCACTCCAGGAAATGGCCACAGTGATGTTCCCAATGGCATATTCCATAATCAAAGCCCAACCAATAATCCAAGCTATGATTTCCCCAAAAGCCACATAGGAATAGGTGTAGGCACTCCCAGAAACAGGAACCATTGATGCAAATTCGGCATAAGCAAAGGCGGCAAAACTACAAGCAACCGCAGTGAATATGAACAAAAAGATAACGGCTGGCCCACCATCGGCACTGGCTTTTCCAATGGTACTGAAGATTCCAGCCCCAATAATTGCCGCAATACCAAAAGCAGTTAAGTCGCGCGCGGTTAAATGTTTTCCCAAAGAGTGATGCCCATCTGCCTCATTCTTGGCTACTTGATTCAATATGTCTTGTACAGTCTTTTTCCGAAATAAGTTCGATAAGTTCATATAGGTAGGTGCGTAATTCGTTAGTGTAATGCCTCTAAAAAGCAAATATAACTATTAAATGGTTTCTGCAATACACTTTCAAGTACTCGTAATATAGCTATTATCTATCGATTTATAAAAAGATATAATCAAAATGAATATTATTGAGTCACATTAGCTGTATCTTTGCATTATAAATAATACTAATTTAATCCATAAAATCATGTCATTAGTTGGAAAAAAGTTCCCAAACATTACAGTAGATGCTATCTCTTTCATGGGAGATAATTTAAGAATTAACGTATTGGATGAAGCTACTAAAAACAAAAAGAAAGTAGTTTTATTTTGGTACCCTAAAGATTTCACTTTTGTATGCCCTACAGAATTACACGCGTTTCAAACTGCATTGCAAGAATTTGAAAAAAGAAACACTATGGTAATTGGCGCATCATGTGACACCAATGAAGTACATTTTGCTTGGTTGAATACAGCCAAAAATAACGGAGGTATAGAAGGGGTTACCTACCCAATTTTAGCCGACACCACCCGTAACTTGTCTTCTGCTTTAGGAATCTTAGATATCGAAGTAGGTGAGTACAACGAAGATTCAGATTCATATTTAGTTGAAGGTTCAAACGTAACCTACAGAGCTACGTATTTAATCGATGAAGACGGAAAGATTTTCCACGAAAGTGTAAACGATATGCCTCTTGGTCGTAATGTAAATGAGTATTTACGTATGGTAGATGCTTACACACACATCCAAACCAAAGGGGAAGTTTGTCCTGCAAACTGGGAAGCTGGTCAAGAGGCAATGCATGCCGATAGAAATAGTACCGCTTCTTATTTAGCGTCACACTAAAAATTGAAAAGGCTTCGGTAGTCTAAACCCCTAGTGGCAAAGTACCGAAGTCTTTTTTTAAACCAAAAGAAATTATGTTCCAAGAATTAGAAAAAGACAACTTAGCCGAAATTGTAGCTGCAAATCCAACCGTAGTGGTTCAGTTTGCTGCCTCTTGGTGTGGCAATTGCCGTATCATGAAACCCAAGTTTAAAGTCTTGGCTTCTCAAAATGAATCGATTCCTTTTGTAATCGTAGATGCCGAGCAGTTTCCAGAATCCCGTAAATTAGCTAAAGTAGACAACCTGCCTACATTCGCTACGTTCAAAAATGGGGTTTTAGTAAACCAATCCCAAACCAATAAAGCGGAAGTTTTAGCCGAATTGGTCAACGAAATACTCTAATACCTTTTTGCCCAACAAAAAATTATTTCAACACCCTATTCTAATACCTATTGCCTTATGAAATTACCCGTAATCAAACATTTAACCCAATTTATAGAGGATAACGATCAAGATTACATCATCGAAACACTAGAAGTGCTCGAAGCCTTAACCGAAATCCCTTCCCTAAAAGAAGAAGAATTGGATGTAATTGGGGAACTAATTTCCAATATGTATGGTGCCTTGGAAGTGCATAAAATGATTAAAGAGGGCAAGGAAAAGAAAGAAGCGCTCAACGATTTCATGAAGCGTGTTCTAGGCTCAATTGACAAATAAAAAAAATCCCCAATTGGGGATTTTTTATTTTAAGCCTTAATCACATTTTGATAATGACTCCATGAACGGTATAGTAAAAAGATATTCCCTAAGAATACTATAATACCAATAGGTAAGGTCTTTGGA
Source organism: Flavobacterium sp. (assembly GCA_024644655.1). Classification (GTDB taxonomy): domain Bacteria; phylum Bacteroidota; class Bacteroidia; order Flavobacteriales; family Flavobacteriaceae; genus Flavobacterium. The sequence goes on along the minus strand of JAHEHJ010000057.1, from coordinate 3,536 downwards.
CTCATAAAAGCATTTACTAATAGTATATTCACCGAAATTGGTAAAAGTATCAAACTCGCTAAAGGAACATATTTCCCCGACACATAAGACAAACCTACGACCAATTCCAAACCTTTCACTAAAGGCATCAAATACACTGCTGCTTGCATGCCCTCTTGAAAGATTAGAAGAGCACCTTGGGATTTGGGTTCATCAACCCAATGAAAGAAGTAACTCAGGGAAGCAAATAAAAATAGGATTCCCAATAGAACTCGAAATGCAATCGTGGCTTTTTTCATAGGCTAAAGTTTTAGTGTTATTTCAAAGTTACTAAAAAAGTGTACGCTAATACATACAGTCTATAATTTTAACAAAATGTATAGTTTTAGTGTATTGCACTTTGCTTTATTTAAATAGTGATTTTATACTATAATCAATAAACTGCTTTGTGATAGCGCAATAAATCAGCAAGTATAATTCAGGGATATAGGTTTTTTTATGCTAATTTTGAGCACCAAAATTGCAACCAAGTGAGAACCATTTTATCTAAATCAGTTGAATTTCCTCAAGTTTTTAAAACTCAGATACTAGAGTGGGCCCAACAATTCAATGAGGTGGTATTTCTAGATTCAAATGAATACCATCAAAAGTATTCGAGTTATGACTGGGTACTAGCTGTTGATGCGTTTACAGCGATTCAAACGGATTCGCATCAAGCTTTTGAAGCCTTGCAGCAATACCAACAAGTGACTCAGGATTGGCTCTTTGGATACCTGTCCTACGACTTGAAAAACGATACAGAACGCTTGACTTCTGCTAACTTTGACGGATTGCAATTTCCAGAATTGTTTTTCTTTCAACCCAAGAAGTTGTTTTTGTGCCAAGGAAATACGCTTGAAATTCACTATCTCTACTGTTGTGATGACGAACTCGAATCCGATTGGGAAGCCATTCGTAACCAACAACCAGCTCCAACAGAACCTCACGAGTTATCTATTCAACAACGCATACCTAAAGACCGCTATCTTTCTAAAATAGAGACCCTCCTACAACACATTCAAAGAGGGGATATCTATGAAGCCAATTTCTGCATGGAGTTTTTTGCTGAACAAGCCGATATTAATCCGGTTCAGTGTTACAACCAATTGAATGCTATTTCGAGTCCTCCGTTTGCCACGTTTCTGAAGAACAAACACCACTATGTGTTGTCGGCTTCTCCCGAACGCTATTTGCGCAAACAAGGCCCTACTATTATTTCCCAACCTATTAAAGGTACAGCCAAGCGCTATGCTGACCCTATAGCCGATGAACAATCCAAAACAGAATTGGCCAACAACCCAAAAGAACGCTCGGAAAATATTATGATCGTGGATTTAGTCCGCAATGATTTATCCCGAACCGCTATCAAAGCTTCGGTTGCCGTGGAAGAATTGTGTGGTATATACTCCTTTCCTCAGGTTCACCAAATGATATCGACAATCGTTTCTGAAATAGATCCTGCAACATCACCCGCGGAAGTGCTTAAAACAACCTTCCCCATGGGAAGCATGACTGGCGCACCCAAAATATCGGCTATGACTATAATCGAAACTTTAGAGGAAACCAAACGCGGAGTCTACAGTGGGGCCGTAGGTTATTTTACACCAAATCATGATTTTGATTTCAATGTCATCATTCGAAGCATACTCTACAATGCTCATTCCCAATACCTTTCTTTTTCTGTGGGAAGTGCCATTACAATTAAGTCGGTTCCCGAACAAGAATATGAAGAATGCTTGCTCAAAGCAAAAGCCATGTTTGAAGTGCTCCAATAAAATAAATTAGTACTTTTGACCATGCAGCAAAAATTCCAAGACCATATTGCGCAACACTTTCCTGAATTGGCAGGGAAGAAAATACTCCTTGCTATTAGTGGGGGAGTAGATAGTATGGTATTGGTTCATCTTTGTCGGGAAGCCAAACTAGATATTGCTGTTGCCCATTGTAATTTTCAATTGCGCGCTGCCGAAAGTGATGGAGATGAAGCATTGGTAACCAATTATTGCAATCACCACGCCATACCCCTTTTTGTGGAACGTTGGGATACGGCTACTGTAGCCAAAGAACATCAACTTTCCATTCAAATGGCAGCTCGAAATCTGCGTTATGAATGGTTTACCCAATTGGTAATAGAACATCATTTTGATTATGTGTGTACCGCCCATCATTTGGATGATAGTTTGGAAACCTTTTTGATCAATCTAACACGTGGCTCAGGTATAGAAGGTTTGGTAGGAATACCCCAAAAGAAAGGGGTGTTTAGACGCCCTCTTTTAGCTTTCTCTAGAAGCCAAATAGAGACCTATGCTCATAGCGAGTCCCTCAAATGGAGAGAAGATAGCAGTAATGCCTCTACCAAATACCTTAGGAACAAATTGCGCCACGAGGTTATTCCCATTTTAAAAGAAATCAATCCAAGTTTGTTGGCCTCATTTGACACTACAGTGAGCCATCTCAAACAAACCCAAGCCATAGCCCAAGAGGCGTCATCCCGAGTTTTTCAAGAGATTAGTACCCAGCACAAAGGCCATATCGCTTTGGATTGTGAAGCCTTATTGCAGTATGCCAATTACCAAGCCTATTTGTATTATGGCTTGCAAGAGTATGGCTTCACCGATTGGACTACCGTATACGAATTGGTACACGCTCAAACTGGAAAATACGTAGAGTCGTCAACACATAAACTACTGAAAAATAGAACGCAGTTATTGGTTTACTCGCTTTCAATGACTGTAGAACCGCAAACCTATACGATAGAAAAAGGGCAAGCCGAAGTTAATTTTCCCTTAAAACTAACCTTTTGTAACACAAATCACAATACGGATGCCAATCCAAATTGTATATTTGTCGATGCCGATAGGTTACTCTATCCTTTAGTGCTTCGCAAATGGGAAGAGGGAGATGTGTTTTATCCTCTAGGAATGCAAGGGAAAAAGAAAGTGAGTAAGTACTTTAAGGATGAAAAGCTATCTGCAATAGATAAAGGAAATACATGGCTATTATGCTCTGATAATCAGATTGTTTGGGTTATTGGAAAACGAGCAGACGAACGATTTAAAACAACCGAACAAACCACACAAATACTACAAATACAACTTCAAGAATGAAAAGAATTTTAATTACCCTACTATTCCTATTGACCTGCTTTTGGGGTCAAGCTCAAATTGTAAAGCCTGTTAAATGGACCAGCAAAGTAGAGCGCCTATCCGATAGCGAATGCAATTTAATCATGCAAGGTAAAATAGACGAGGGATGGCATGTATATTCTCAATTCACTCCCGATGGTGGACCACTTCCAGCTGAGTTTACCTTTGCCAATGCAAAAGGGAATTATGAGTTGGTCGGTAAGCCCAAAGAAAGTCCTTATAAAAAACATTTCAATGATGTCTTCGGAGTTGACGAATATTATTTTGAGAAGCAAGTGACTTTTACCCAAAAAGTAAAACTTTTGAACGCTTCAGTTACAACTATCAAAGGGGCTATTGATTACCAAACGTGTAAAGAAGTGTGTATTAATG
>JAHEHJ010000054.1 GCA_024644655.1 Flavobacterium sp. | reverse complement strand
GAGCTCCAAATTGAAAAACTGAACTTGATTTTACCACCGGCACCCCCGATTTTGCAAAACTACTGTTAGCAGTTCGTGCTATTCTGTTCATGTTATTTTGTTGTTTCAGTTCTGTAGTCATGTTTGTTTATTGTGATAGTTTTTCAAAATATTGTCCTGTGAATTGATAGCGAATAAATTTGTTCGTCACTTTTCCGTTTTCCCAAACAATTGGAATGTAAATTATTTTTTTGTCGGCATCATATTTGATTAATTTTAATGGTCTTTCAGGTCTGTCAGCCACACTAAAAAAATCATATTCAATAAAAATGGAGTTTTGCAGTCCGCTTGCAGTTTTAATTAGCTTAACCGAATCATCGAGTGTGCTGTCATTAATGGAATATGCTCTTATAACTTCATAAGCATATTTACTTGATTCACTTCCACCACTAACCCCTAAGAAATAAATTTTCCCATTCGCCTTAAGTGAAAAAATTTCCGTATAATAAGTTCCCATATCTCCCTCACCATAATCAAATGTCAAAGCGCGAACTTTCCCATCTGATTTGAATTGAAAAAGATTTTTATAATTTTGCATTGTCCCGCCCAGCCAAGTGTCCCAGCTATAAATTCTGAATGAATTGTCTGCGCTTGTTACAATACTAAATGTTTTACTGTCGGTTAAGGATTTGAACTTACAATCAATGCTTGAAGGATTATTTTTAATATAGTTTGTCAGCTTTGATGAAAAGAGGCCACTGTAATAACTCAATGAGTCAGAGTCACCGTAATAAAACGGAAGAATTTTGTTGTATAGTTTTGTAAGGTCTTTGCAAACTTCTTCACAGGAATTTGTCTGCCCAAAGGAAACCTGTACTAAGAGTGAAAGCACTAATGTTAAACAAAATCCTGTTAGTTTAAAGTTCATTTTTTACAATCAGTTTAAAATTTGCACGGTCGTCAAAGCATGATCGCTAATATTAGCAGCTTTCATTTTATTCTGGTTGAGTCCCCCAACCGTCATAGTCGCAGTCAAATTTGTAACCAAGTTGGCACATTTCTTTTGTCCACTTTTTTACAACGTCTTCGGACATTTTCATTTTTGTAGTCCAACCTGTAATAACAAATCCTGTCTTACTTTCTGCCGCTAGTCTGTGTTCAACACTGTAGCTTAATTTTGCTAATGCGTCCGCAAGTTTTTTTGCCTTGTCGTCCGAGTTTGTATAAAAGAAGAACTCAAGTTTCAACTCTTTGTCTGCCGACACACCAGCTTTCCTTAATCGATCAAGTGTCTGCGGTGTCATGTCAACTTGTTTTTGAATATTATTTTTAAAACTCTCTTCGGTCACATAGCGATTATTGTCTTGAGTAATATTTGTTGTCTTGTCCATTGAATTTTCTTTAGAGTCTTTGTTTGTTGTCTGTCCGCAACTAATTAAGAGTAGTATTGTCAAAATGGAGAGTAATTTATTTTGTCTTGTCGTCATAATGCTTGCTGCTAAAGGTTTCGGGCTTTGCGTTGGTGGGCTTTTGAAACCGAAAACTGTCTGCCAGCACCAATGTTTATTAATTGCTCAAATATTTCTATTACCTCTGTCCGCCCACTAACGTAAAACCCGTGTTAGCAGCTGGCATTCTGGTCTGTCCGCTTGTTTTATGGTTGTAAAAAGTCAACATCGCCTTTAATTTCTTTTGTCGTCCAGGTTAATTGAGGTGAAATTATATTGTCACCAATTTTTGTCAATGTAATGCTTTGTAATTTACTAAACCGAAAGTTCTTTTTGATTTTCGTGTTTTGTAAAAAGTAGCTTCCTTGATAGAATTCACCATATTTTTTTATTTGTTCTTCAATTTCTTTTAAGTCGGTTGTCACAATAAATGTCCGATAGTCCGCAAAGCTAGGTTTGAAATTAAGAGTAATATGCCCTTGTTCGCTGATTTCTGCGTCAATAAAAATATTGTCTGCATAGTCTTTGTTAAACCTGTCTGCAATTGAGGATACAAATATTCCTACTGCCAAAAGAATTGAGGTCAGTTTAAAGGTCTTCACAAACTTGTTGTTGTCGGTTAAATAGATTGCTGTCAAAGGAATGAGAGCTAAAAATGTCAGATAAGGAAAAAGCAAAACCCAAAACAAAACATCGTTATGAAAATTGAATATTAAATATTTACCAACTTCACTCGTCAACAATATAGAATAAGTCAATGCGGTCGATAGTGTCAAAAAATAACCAACTCTAACTTTTGCAATTATTAAAATTGTCGATAATAAAAAGGTCGGGTAAAGTAAAAGATAAAGTAAAGTCGTATCACCAACTCCCCAAGCAAAAGTCGTAACTGTCATTGAGAAAAAACTCAACAGTCCAACAATACTCGTCAAGATTATTGTCAGTCGTAATTTACTCAATTTTTTATTCTGTTCGTCCATTGTTGTGTCGTCTGTTATGCTTGCTGCTAACAATTAAATATACGAACATTTTTGATATAAATAAAAATTCTTATTTTACTATTAAGATATTGATATTCAATTTGTTATTATAATTTAATTTTGCGTGATTTGTATTGTAAAATGTCCGTTATACGCAATTCTTAAGATCCAATAAAATGCACTTACAAATTACTTTGTGTGATGATTTACAGGAATCAACTTTTTAAAAACTAAATGCAAAGTAATTCGTGATTAGATTAAATAAAGCAGTTGAAATTTCATTACCCTTACAAAGTAATTTGTAATTTTAAAATTGAATTTTGTTTTGAACAAGAATAGCAATGACTAATTAATTTGTTATTGTTTTAAATTACTTGATTTAAAAAAATTTATTTTCTATTATTAAAAGTTAATTTTCATTAAACCTCCCCCAACCTCAACACTCCCTGAAACTTCCAAATGCAAAATAAAATATATAGTATCAATTACTTTGACAATCTTGGCAGTAAAGGTTTGTAATTATACAACACTTTTATTTTCATACTCCCCGGCACATTGGGTAATAAGTTGCTTAATATTTTTTTATTCCTGCTGTAGTGCCCGTATAGCTTATACTTCCATTATAGTTGTTCTGCGCGGTAGTAACTGTTGTGGTTGTGCTCGCACCTGTCATCGCATTATTCACAGTGGAGTACTTTGGGCTATACACCACTTTGTTCATATACACACCTACGTGGCGGTATCGCTTTATTTAGCGATATTTAGTGACCCAATTGCATTCATTATCAAACCAAATACTAGCAAGAATGAAAAAAATATACCACTTATCCGAATACATAAAAGTGTAGTGAATATCAGCAAATAAATTGGAAAGCACACTTCTAAACATAACAATAAACGTAAGAATCTTTAAATGAACAAGCTAAGGGGGGATGACATTACTTGAAACACATTGAAGTTTGTTTTTTTTAAGTAGTGAACTGTTTAGGAATACTACCTACAACTCGATTCTTAATGAATGTTTAACGCAACAGACTACTTAAGGGTAATATTACCGTTTACAAATACCTTTTCTATTGTATAAATTTGTTGTAGTTGGGTTACTAACTGAGTGCTTAGATTTATTTGAACATAGGTGAGTATAAAAATAGTTAAGCGCAAATAAAAAATGTCATAAACATATTGAACAAATGAAAATAAAGAGATTTAAGGCAGAAAAGGTCAATGGTTATTTAGACTTTAATATAAAGTTTGACGACAGCTTGACATTTTTAATAGGAATAAACGGATCAGGTAAAACTACCGCAGTAAAACTTATACTTGGTTTATTAAGTCCAAGTTGGTTAAATCTAACCCAAATAAAATATTCATTTTCAGAAGTAGAGTGCGAAATTGAGAATGAGAAGTTTATAATTCGATCTGAATATCTTGATTCAGACAAAATTAAATTGAGCCTCTCATATCCTGACAATATTGAAAAAAATGCAAGTAGTATTGTGCGAGTTCAGGACCTTCCAACTATCCAAGTAGGTGATTTTAGTAGATTTGAGTTGAGACAAATAATGGCTAGGTATTCCAGATATGAATCTCATTTTATGGGATTAGACGCAGTTAAGCATATTAGAGCGATGAGCACTCCTGTGTTTCTTGGTCTAGACAGAAGAATTCACGAAGGAACAGAGATTGATCTAATCAGTATCGATTCATTCATGAGAGAACGAGATATTACTATAGATATTAAGGGAAATCTATATGAAAGTTTGTTAGATGTTGAAAATCTAATAAAAAATAGTTTCTTAGAGTATTCTCAGAAGCAATCTACTGTTGGCGCCTCACTTAAAAACAATATTATTAGTTCTTCATTTGATATTATTAAAGGTAACGAAGATTTGGGAATAAACATCAAAACAGACATTGATATAGAATCTAGAAAAAAAAGAATCATAGAAGCATCAAAAAACTTTGAGATACCTGACTTGGAGTCAAAGATTATTAATTATTTTGATGAATTAAACAGGATTCAGAATTGGCTCAAAAAAGAACAAAAGGGGAAGAAATTGACTGAACCCAATCCCAAATTTTTAAAAGCTCTAGGACAGTGGTTTATTAACAGCCCTCAATTAGAAAGAATTGATAGAATCATTTCATTATATGAAGATGCACAGAACGAAATTATTGAAGAATATAAACAATTTACAAAATTCGAAACATTAACTAATCTTTATTTTTCTGAGAATAATAAAAAACTAAAAATAAAGAAAAATGGTGAAATTGAAATAATCCTGCCAAATAATGAGAATAGCAGTATTTATAAACTTTCATCAGGAGAAAAACAAATCATTGTTATGCTTGCTCAGTTAATTTTTGGTAAGAAAAGACAGATTTTCATCATTGATGAACCCGAATTAAGTCTTCACTTAGGATGGCAAGAAATATTTGTAAAAACAATAATTGATGCAAGCATCGATACTCAATTTATACTTGCTACACATTCTCCAAGTATAATCGGACATATCGAAAATGAAAAATATTGTGTTGACTTGACTCCAAATAGAGACTGAAAATGTTGAGATATAAAGAATTTATAATTCCAACAATCTCTTTGTTTTTTAAGTCAAAGAATGACGTTGACGTTTTTATTGAAGACTCAAATGATGAAGAGTTTTACAAAGTTTTACTTCATAGACTTACAGATGGAAAGAGAATTAAAAAAATACTTTCATGCAAATGCAAAACAGAATTAATAAAAGCATGTGAGGCAGATCAAATGGATAGAAATCGAAAACGAATATATCTGGCTGATGGTGATTTGGATTTGATTATTGACACTAATAGAAAAGATCTCAAATACCTACATATTTTAGATATGTATTGTATTGAAAATAATTTAGTTGATGAAGAAGGTATTTTGGAGGTGCTGCACTCAAACATTGTTTTAGACAAGCATATAATTAAGAAGCAGTTGAAATTAAGTAATTACTTAAAAAGCATTTCTAATCCATTAATCGAATTATTTCTTCATTACTCAATAACTCATTTACATAAAATGGGGACAAAAACAGTTTCTAATTCTATTCATACATTTTGCAAGCAAAATAAGTCATTGACAGTGTTGGATATTGAAAAGGTTGAGCAGAAAATAAAAGAGCTTAGAGATGAAATCATATTGAATATTGGGGAGGACAAGTACAATAATACAATTTATGAGTTGAGACAAAAATGGCCATCAAATAGTAAAACTCTTTTGACGATAGTTTCTGCAAAAGACTATACTTTACCATTATTAACATTTAGATTCAAAAAATTAAAGGGAAAAGAATCTTTCAATTTAAAGTGGGAATCATTAAGAATTAGTCTTGCAAAAAACATCAATTTAGAATCACTTGAGAAACTTAAAACAAAAATTATCAGCGCTTAATAGCACCTACCCCAAAGTGGCAGTACATAGGTTATTAAATCAAGTTTTGTGCTGCCATCAAAGTTTTTGCTTTACTTACAGTGAAGTGCATTGAAATTGCCACCTTCGTGTTATCGTAAAATCAAACATATTAAAATAAAGAGGCTGATTATATTTTCTATTTATAAATTTTATTCATTTTTTTCAAGTTATGATCTTTACATAAAACTTGAAGATTACTCATATCATTAATTCCACCTTTTGAATATGGATGAATATGATCAATTTCAATATCTTTAGTGTACATTCTTCCATTTTCATAAGGCCCTTTTTTACACTTAACACATCTATGTTTATCTCTTTTTAAAACAGCTTCTTTAATTTTTGAACTTATTGACCTAGTTCTTTTAGATTCAACTTTTAATGACAGACTAGAATGCTTAGCTAAATATTCTTTATAATGGTCCTCACATTTAGTAATTAAGTTTTTTATTAAGGTTTCTCCACCCTTTTCCCAGAGCTTTTTGTGAACTACATGTATAGTCTTTTGATATTTTTTATCTAAATCTCCAATAGCTTCACCACATTTACACCCTTTCACTGAACATCTATATTTATACTTTCTCTTTACTTCATTTTCTATGGCTTTAGAAATCTTTTTATTAGTAGTATGATTCCTTCTTAAAGTATAGTCAATTTCAATTACTGATTTCAACTTACTAATATATTTATTGAATTGAATTTTAGAATTTTCCCAAGAGCCGAACGCAGATTTATATGCAGAAATAGTATATTTTGAATTTGGCCTAACTAAGTCTTCTTTTCTAACGTTATTACTTCCGATTTTTTTTATAAGTGATTCTAAGTTTTTGAACAATTGAAGTTCAGAAATGTTCATTTCTTTTTTAACATCCAAATTAGCTATATTTAGTGCTTTATTCCATGAACCAAATCTTTCTTTGAAAAGCTTTGAATTGGAAACGCAATTTATTCCAGAATTACAGTACTCTTGTTGCGTTAAGGAATTTTTATTTAATTTCTTTGCTACCTTTTTAAGATTTGAAATTAATTCATCATCAGTCCATTTTTTAAGGATTGGTAATTGCATATTGCTTTTCTTATGCATATTAAAATTTTAAAGTTCTTTAATTAAAAGATATAAGATATATATTGTAGCATTAAACTGCTACCACCAAACTATAACACGACCATTTGCACCAGCAGAACCATCAGCCGCTCCACCACCTCCAGGAGCAATTCCTGGTCCTTGCTTTACTCCACTCCCTCCTAATGGTGATGAACCAGACAAACCGGTAGTTCCAGTTGCTTGAACAGTTTGGAAAACATATCCAGAACCACCTTTAATATTTATTTGTCCATTACTAGTTCCACCTACGGATTGCAATGTAGGAGGGTTAGCACCACAAGCTGCACAATACAAACTAGCGCCTCCATTAGATATGATTAGAGTTCCGAAACTCGAATTTCCTCCAGCATTATTATAAGCTCCACCTGTTCCAACAGTAACTAAATAATTAGTTCCGGAAGTAACAGTAAAAATTGATTTACCATATCCACCTCCTCCTCCACCAATATAAACAGGATAATAACCATTCCCTGACCAATAGGTATATTCACTACCTCCTCCACCAGCACCCCAACATTCAACCATTATTTTTGTAACACCAGCAGGCACCGTAAAAATACCAGTTGCATCAAACACTTGAAAATTTGTATTAGATAAAGAGCCACCGCTTGAACCTCCTGACAATGTTGTACCTGTTCCCCAACCTGCAACTGTTTTTGGACCATAGATAATATTGGTTGTTGTATTGATATAAAAATCTCCATTATTACCTGTTGCACTAGTTGGCACAGTAGTACCATTTAATATGGTATTACCATTTGTACCACTTGGACCTTGAGGTCCAGCTGCTCCTGCAATACCTTGTGGACCTTGAGGACCTGTTGCTCCTGCTATTCCTTGCGGACCGGTTGCACCTATAGGGCCAGCTGGTCCTTGTGGACCAGTTGGACCAGCTGGACCTTGTGGGCCTTGTGGACCTTGACCTGTTAATACTGTTCCTGAACCCCAACCAGAAGTTGTTTTTGGACCATACAAAATATTCGTAGTTGTATTTAAATAATAATCACCATTATTGCCTTGTGCACTTGTTGGAGCTGTAGTGCCACTTAAAATAGTATTTCCATTGCTTCCAGCTATACCTTGAGGGCCTGCAGGACCTTGTGGACCTGTAGCGCCTGTTGGACCTTGTGGTCCTTGGGGACCAGCAGGGCCAGGAGTATTGGTTGAACCTGCATACATAGCATATGGAACAGCCAATAATTGACTTGTCCCTAAGGTGCTAAAAGTAAGTCCGCTATTAGTACTTAATTCGGTCTTAATATATTTGTCTTGAAAACCCCAATTAATAGAGACAAAAGTACCTGAAAGTACCGTTCCTGCACCAATAGCAACATTATACAAACCAAATTGGTTGGTGGTAACCGAGTGTTTTTCTTGATACACAACAGGACCAGTTGAACTAGCATCCAATATACTGATTCTGATTTGAACTGCTTGATTAGAAACAGCTACACCTGAAGCATTTCTTACAATACCTTGAAAATTGAATTTGTTAGGTAGTTGAGCATTTGTGGAAAAAGCGAAGCAAATTATTGCAACACAAAGAGAAAGAATTTTCTTAGTCATTTTTGAAGATTTTTTCAGTAATTAATAGATTTTGATTTGTGTTGTTTACTTGAACAACATAAGGACCCACACTTAAATGATTAAGATTGATTAGTATGGTTTCGTTATTATTTAATAAGACATAGGCTTGTTGAAACACTATTTGACCCAGCATATTTTTAACTAATACCTGAACATCCTTTAAATCATCCGATTTTACATTCAAACTTATTATTGAAGTAAATGGATTTGGAAAGATGGAAACAGTAGTATTACTATTGGGTAATAAATGAACAGATAGTTTTTCTTCCCATGGCTGCAACAAACCGGCAGTAACAAAATTTGATGTCGTTGAATAGGTTGCCACACTGACCATTTCAGCTATACTCCATTCATAAGTATTGCTGTTTAAAATTGCTGTACCACCCGAAGCATTTATAATACTTGGTGCAATAGTTTGAGCAAATGATGTTGCTAAAGAAAAAAGGTAAACAATTGTAAAAAGACGTATCGTTTTTTTCATTCTACTAAAATTTAAATGAATCATGTAGCACATTAGTTTATTAGAGTTCTAATAAATTAAAACTGGTATAGCAAACCAAAATTCGAATTCAACATTTCATATTGAAAAGTACCAGAAAAAGTGCTTACATCACTAACAGGTGCACCATTAACAGTTACGAAATAATCGGTAGTAACATCTTTAATAGCTTTTGTTGAGAAATAATTTAAAGAGAACACAGCATTTAACTTCTTATTGATCATGTAAAGAAAATCGCAACCAAGTTGGTAACCAAAAGATTTAGTTTCATTTGAATATGTTTTTAAAAGACCCGAACATGCATAGCCAGATTGAATCCAATTCAATTGCAAATCAAATTTTGAATTATTGGTATTACAAAAACCTAAAAGCATTCTAGGGTGTAAAGAAATGTTTTTTGAAATTTGCAAATTATAGAATCCGCCAAGAAAAAGACCTGTAGTTTTATATGGCGAAACCTCATTACCATATCCTGTTACATTGGAAATATTGTTATTGCTATTTTGCAAACTAAGCTTATTCGATTGGGTAACTCTATTTATATCTATAGCATTTGATGTTGATTGAATCTGAATAAGTACTCCTAAATTTTTCTTAAACAATTTCCTATAATTCAGCTCGAAAGACAATCCATTAGTAGCAAATCCAGCTTGTGTTGAAGTTCCAGAAGAAGTAGATTTAAAATCTCCCATAGGTGATGTACTACCTACTGTAAATGCAATTGATCCATTAGATTGACCATATGATTTCATTGTAAGGCCTACCGTCAGCACTAATAGAATAATAAGTATTTTTTTCATGTCTTATATATTTAGTTAACAAAGATACATATAAGTTATCATATATGATAACTATAAAAAGGAATTTTTATGGAATTTACCATGTGATTAAAAGGGAGAAAAAGGATACGGTATTTTTAAAAAAGTTAGGTGCACGAATTAAACAGATTCGATTGGAAAAAGGCATTAAGCAAAAAGACTTAGGCTATTCATTAGACATAGAAAAGTCGAATATGAGCAGGATTGAATCTGGAAATACCAATCCAACGATAGTCATGCTCAAAAAAATAGCAGAAGAATTAGATGTTTCCCTGCAAGAGTTATTAGAAATTTGAAGAAAAAGAAAACACAATAAGAAAATTAGTTAGTACATGCTGCCTCAGGCACCTTTTCATGGAAACTATTTTGCAAACAAAGCTGCTATAGCTTAAAAAAGACGAGCAACAACATGGCAAAACAACCTCCAACTACCTTTTAAAAGGTTAATCTATGCTTTACAATTGAAAAAACAGTGATTTCCTTCGAACTTACTTAATTGGCAACAGCTTAAAAGACGAAACAGGCTATTAGTAAATGCTTACTAATGACTTCGGTGACGAAAAAAATCAAATTATTGGCAAAATGAAAAGTACGGTTGCGATTTAGCAGGCATAAAAGGCATTGTCCAAGAAATAACGTCGCTTCCAAAACAAGTAATAACATTAGCAAGACCTAAAAATTTGTTTTTTTTAACTTCAAAAAAGTGACTTTGCCAATTTAGGTGCTGAGATAGTTTTTTAGTAACTGATATATCAACTAACTCCTACCCTTCAAATACAATTCGATCTCTAACATCGTTTTTATTAATGTGAAAGGCTAAGTAAACTCAATCACATCTTTGGCTAAAACGAATATTGCTCTTTGTGAAATAACATAATACAGTATATCATGAATTATATGCGTAAGTACGTAGGTGGATTAACCCAGTATGTGCTCTTTATATGTTCTAACAAAGCAATTAGAACATAAAAAATCGCACTAAATAATTTTGGAAACGTTGAATATTTTGGAATTGTTGTTTTCATAACGATTTAGTATGATAAAGGATCCATGTTACTGTGTTTATTTAGAATACAGGATACATGAAAGCACGTAAACAATACTTTTATTGAAGAAAATCAAAAATTATGTTTTGCTTCCTAAGCAAAAAAAGTAATTTTTAGTGTTTTTAGACATGTAAGTACAGAACTAATATGGTAATCTAGTAGCGAAAACACGTCATTTAGATATTGGATAGCTCAAAAAACACAAAAACTAAATTGCTACACACCTCAAATAACCATAATTGTATCGTTTCTCGCTATAAGAAATAGTTGTTTCCTAAAAAAAAGGTAGCTTATATGGGTTAATAAAGGAAGTGGGCGAAGAAATATTCTAACAAATGAATCTATTTACAGCCCTTTGAATAAAAAAAACACATAAAACATGCGTTTTGGTTTTCTTAAAGGGATTCTATGAATTTGAAAACAAAAAAGACGTCCTATTTCATCCATTGAATTCTATGAAATCACATCAAAAACGAAGGATCAGCTGACTGATTAAGCCCAATTTTAGAAAAAACCCATTGCAATTCACTTTTGAAACAAACCATAACAATTGAAATGTAGATTGCACATGCACAAATGTTGCTTTCGTAGTTAACGACCTAAGTTAGGATGCATTATTTGAGTTACAACACCTATGGAAAAGCATAGAACTTTAAAAAGTTCGCTCCAATTCGTAACAATAATCGAAACCATCTTTGAATAAACAATCAAAGGGGTTGATGACATTACATGAAACACCATGAGGGTTGTTTTGTAGGTTATCACCTGTTTGTTGAACGTTTTACTATTCGTTTCTATATGAATGCTTAACTCGACAGCCTACTTTAGGGTAATATTACCGTTTTCACTTACCTTTTTATTATTTAGATTTGTTATTGTTGGGATACTTGCTGAGTGCTCGAAATTATTAAGATAAAGGTGAGCTTATAAATATCTTATGCAAAAATTAAAAAAACAAAACAATGACATTAACTGATAGATATCAAAAAGTCACTATCGAAGAAGTTGAAGAAAATAAAATTCACATAAGAAACTTATGGAATGACGATAGCTTTTTTTTACGTTTTGACAATAATGACGATTTAAACTTTTTAAATGAACTGCTTTTTCCTGAAGAATTAATGGCTATCTATTCATTGTCAGATGGATTCATTGAAGTCTTTGCTTATCCTCTTGACCCAGAGGAAGACTTGATCAAGAGAAAATTTAACTTTAATTACAAAGGAAAAGAATTTAGATGTAGGTGGAAAAACCCAACAATTGCATTTGAAAAAATAGCCAACGCATTTAGAGAAGATAAGGAGGAAAGTCGAACATATTATCGAAATTTAAGAACTTTTAGAGATTTTTATAAAAGAAAAGAACTTCCAGAATTTATGTCCAAATATTATGAGGACAAAGAACCATTTAATTTTTTTATTGAAGGAGATTTTAGCGTTATTAAGGAGGAGATAGTTGATTTCTGTAAAGCTTTGAACTTTTATATGTCATATTTTGACAGAGAGACTCCAAACATTCAAATTTTTTCAAAAACTTATAAAAAGGAAAATTTTAATCTACCTTGCTATACTCTTTTTGAAAACTTTCCAGAAACGATAAATGCAACAGAAATTGACAGCATCCTATTGGACATCATAAGTGTTGCTAATACTTCAAGAAACAATAGATTAAGTTTTATTTTCTATTACCAAATTCTAGAATATGCTTCCTATTATTTTTTAAAATCAGATATTAAATATCGATTAATTACATTACTTAAAAAACCCGACATTTCCTTTAAATCAGAGGAATACAGTAAGACAATTATTGAAGAATTTAAGAACCATTTTAAAAATAACGATGATAAAGCAAAACTTGACATTCTTATTTCAGAACATATAACATTAAATGACATTAAGATTGAGCTTGAAAAGAACATCGACTATTTCAGTCGAAAGATTGAATTTGAAGGAGGGTTTTATATTGACCCTATTATGAAAAATGATTTGAAAGGAATTACTCAACTGCCTGAAAATACAATAAAATCAATAAAAGAGAATATCGTAAACATTAGAAATAGTTTAGTGCATTTAAGAGAGTCAAGAGAAAACAAGGTTATTTTTCCAACGGAAAAAAATCACGATTTACTAACCCCTTACCTTTACATTCTAAGAAGAATTTCGGAAAAAATTGTAATAGATAGATGATAAACACTTTGCACAACATTAACATTTAAAAATTTATGACAAAAAATATTATACTTTTGGGCGCAGGAGCAAGTTTCGGATCAGATAATATTAGTACTCCTCCATTAGGTAATAACCTGTTTTCAGAATTAGCCAAATTTAACCCGCCTGGTTGGGGATCTTTGCCAAATGAATTTAGAATTGTTTTCAATAATGATTTAGAACATGGCATGCTTAAAGTTGCTACTGAACGACCTCACGATCTTCCCATATTACAAAGGGCAATGGCCGTTTTCTTTTTCAATTTTCAACCTCAGAATTCTAATTTGTATTTTAGACTTGCAAATATGATAAAACAAACATCGAAAAAATAGCAGTTTCAAATTTAAATTACGAAAGACTTTTTGAAATATCTTTTTTAGCTGCAGGACATAAATTAATAATTGGACAAGCCAACTTGAATAAAATTGAGCTTAATCTTCCGAACGGTTGTTGTCACTTATTTTGTGAATCAGCAAGAGGAGTTGCTGGCGCAGTTAGTTTTGCAGGTTTAAACGTTGAAATAAATGGTGAAATTAAATTGATTACCGATCCATATCAATTTAATCAAAGAATTACAAATGATGCCTTACCCCCTGTTAAGTCATACTTTGAACCACAGAAAAGAGCAACTTCAGGACAAATATTTTTAACAGAACAAAGAAACCGATTCAAAGATTTAGTTAATAATGCTGAACGAATAATTGTTATTGGTGTTAAATTACGTGAGCATGACACTCATATCTGGGAAGCCATCAAAAATTCTAATGGCAAAATTATTTATTGCTCAGGTCCGGCAGAAAAAAACACTTTTGATGACTGGACAATTAATAATCGCCCAAATAAGGAAAACATTTTTATAGATGGTTTTTGGTCAGACAAATTTGACGAAGTATTTAATGAATTAATTTAAAATTACTGCTATCACGAGTTTGCGTCAGGCGGCGTGCCGTACAAACTTGGAGCCTAGCACTTCGTATCAAATGATGTGAAATTTAATTTATTTTATTTCTAAATAAGCTAGCTCTCGCTTCAATATTTAAATACATTTTAGCCCTTCTCCACCAACCGAAACGCAAGCTTGGTTTTTGTTCCATCTCGTGATTACTGATTCCAAGTTTCTTGGCAATCTTGCGCCAATGAGAAATTTCTCGTTGCATTTCCTTTAAGGTATTTTCTGCTCTATCACTTTTCATCTGATACAAATGTGCGTTTTCTAAAGCTAAAGAAATATCCAAATCATTGATGTTTTCTGAAATATTCAAAGTTAAACAATTACCTATTTCGTAAGGATTCATATCATAAGCTGGAGATAAACGCCACCCAGTATCTGTTAGTATATAACCATGATTTCTCTCCCCTCTCCTTCAACTTCCAATCTAAAATAAACACAAATAAGTAACAATATACTACTCCTTCACTACCCTTCCGATGCCGATTAGTTCTTGTGCGCTGTTATACGCTCTGATTTGGTAAATGCCATTAGCCTGTTTACTTAAATCAATGAGCGGTTCTGTTTGTTGGATGATGAGTTGCCCCATCGCGTTGTAAACATACAGCGCCCCTTCTTTGAACTCAGCGACTTGCAGCATACCTGTTGTAGGGTTGGGATAAATACTTAAGCTTGGTGTGTTTAAGCTATTGATAGATAAAGTGAGGAGGTTGTAGTTGGGCGATAAACTCTTACAACCATTCTCATTGCCCACCATTACATAATACAAACCTGCTTGCGTTGGGGTATAATACTGACCTGTAGCGCCGGGGATGAGTACGCCGTTGAAGTACCATTGATAGCTGTAAAAGCTAATCGGTGAAAACAACTGCGTGCCATTCCAATGAATGATGGCTACCGGTGCCGTGTTTACTGTTATGGTTATGGGCGATGAAGTGCGTGCGCAATAGCCATTGCTTACCTTCACGGTATAGTAGCTGCCTATGGTAGCTGTATAGGTTGGATTGGTAGCGCCTGCTATATCAAAGCCATTCATGGTCCATTGATAGGTATAGCCTACTCCCGTAGTAGCTTGTAGTAAAGCCCCTTGTCCGTTGCAAATCACCGTAGTGTTGGGGGTAGAGATGCTGGCTATAGGTGCGGGTACTACTTGTATTTGTTGAGCCGTGCTTGTTCCTACGCAATTACCCATATGCAGTTCGCAGGTATAGGTACCACTCTGTGTTGCTTTATAGCTAGCTTGTAAAGCGCCTGCAATGATGGTTCCATTTTTATACCATTGATAGCTATAGCTACTCGGTGCATTTACTTGCAAGCGCACACTATCGCCGGTACAAAATGTCGTTGGCCCTTGTGCTTGTGTGCTCAGGGTTGGTAGGTTACCCACACTAAGCGTGAAGCTTATGCTACTTTGCAAGCCATTGCTATCTGTTGCTTGTATCGTAATTAAGGAGCTTCCGCTTTGCCCAGCTGTGGGGATGAAGTGAAATTGTTTTTGCGTATCTACGCCACTGATGCTGAGCCCACTTAGTGGCAATAGGGCTGGATTGCTAGAGCTGATGCTGTATTGCATATGCACCGGTGTTGATTCGCTATCTACCACTACAAAAGCTATAGAATCGGCGGTGCAGAAGTTGGCATTAGCTATACTGCTAATGATAGGTGCCGTATTAGGTTTTAGTGTTTTGAAAGTACTATCGGCAGAGTAAAAGGTACCTAAACTATTGGTTGCATAGGCTCTAATATAATAAGTGGTATTGGGTTGCAGACCTGCAATGGGTGCGCTAAAAGGACCTGTGCCTGGAGCCACCGGTGTTATATTACCCGAAGGTTGAGGGCTAAGCCCATAGCAAAAGCCTCTTTGGGTAATGGGGAAGTTAGTAGTATTGGCTACCCATGATTGGCTGTTTAAGGTTGCTGTGGTATAGCTTATTTGCGTAGCCCATGGACGAACTATGGTAGGACTGAATAATAAGGAATTGATGATGTTGGGGAAGGAAATACGAAATTCATTCTGAGCATTATAATTTACAGTAGAGTGATACAAAGCAGCATTTGTATCAGTACCTAAAGCAAAGTAGATACTATCTTTAAATCCACAAGCAGGAAAAGGCAAATCTGGGTATGGGATGCAACTCTGATTGTGAATTCTCATATTTCCCAATCCAAATGGATTAATATTTGGTGATGACCATAAGCTTGTATCTGTAAAATAAATTTTACCATTTTCTGCTAGTTGCATCCAATTATCAGGGTACTTAAAAAAAATGGGTTGATAAGGCTCTATGAACCAATCACGAGCTAACGCAACATGAAAGAGAGGAGCCGCCACCAGAGAAGAGGAATTCCAAAAAGAACTTGTTACTAATGATGGATACGAACGAATAGTTGATCTAGAATTATTAAAAATATTGAGCTGTATTAATAAATTGGAATCATAGCAATATAAGTAATTCCCATTTGGGGAAAATTCTATTCGTGAAAAGAAAGATGAAAATTGATAGTTCTTAAATAAATTAAGCTGACCAGTGGCCTTATTAAAATTACACAATTCAAGCGTATAATCTTTGTTACGATATGGAGAAGTAATAGGGGAACTAAAAATTGTATCAAACCCATTACTAAAACCTAATCCTAGCAAAGTCCCCATGGTATTGCTTTTTAATACACCAGGGGCTCCAAATAAATTCTGTGGCAAATGATTACCTATGGTGCTACTTACAGGTGTAGTATTAATCTGTCCATTAGCATCTATATTAAATGCAAAATACGTACTCGTTGTATCATGACACAGTAACCAAAAATGATTATTTTGTGGATTGCGAACCGCATTGAGCGGCCCACCCCATAAACCCGTTTTTAATAGCACATTTTTTTGCGTAGCCACCACATCACCTTTCCCATTGTTTAAACTCATATCGATAAGGCTATAATACAAATTACAAGATGATTTATTGTAATTTATACTGGTCAACGTTGGACGTAAAGTGAATAGTAAAAATTGATTATCATTATTTGAAACTGGAACAAACAAAACACTAGTTTGATATCTTGTAATACCAATTCCTAAACTTGTATTAGATGTATTTATAGTACCTATATTGAATACAGAAATACTATTTGGCATAGGCATAAAGGTACTATCAAAAATGATACCATTTTGATCTAAATAAAATAAGAATCGACCTGTTTTAGGAGAAGTAATTAAACAATTATTATAATAACTGAATTGCGATGTTGCATATCTAATATTAAATGGCAAAACACCGCCAACTTGTGATAAGGTTGGCGTATCATTGGCAGTGAAAGTAGCCATCGAACCCGAACTTGTTATCCAGTTTTTATAATATCCTCCGTTTTGTGCTATAGCAATTTGAGCACAAAAAATGAGGATAATTATTAAAATGCTTGATTTCATAACTAACTTTTTAAACGGCATAATCAAAGTTAAAGTTGAAATAAAATTAAAACTATTTAAAAGCAATTACAAATTAAAAGATGGGGATTTCTCCCCTATCTTTTAATTGAATAATATTCAAGTAATTAATTAATAAGAAAAGGTAAATTAGCATTCACCCCTTCTTGATTAGTAATAT
>JAHEHJ010000164.1 GCA_024644655.1 Flavobacterium sp. | reverse complement strand
ATGTAGCTTGGGTAATTACTGCTTATGCTATTGCGAATGTAATTGTCATCCCGATGACGAGCTGGCTTTCGCAACAATTTGGAAGACGAAATTATTTTGTGGTTTCCATCATCATCTTTACTACCGCTTCTTTTTTATGTGGTAACGCAAGTAATATATGGGAACTGATAATTTACCGATTCATTCAAGGTTTGGGTGGTGGAGCGTTATTGGTAACGGCTCAAACTATTATTACCGAAAGTTATCCAGCGGCTAAACGCGGAATGGCGCAAGCCATTTACGGAATGGGAGTTATTGTTGGGCCAACACTAGGCCCACCATTAGGAGGTTATATCGTAGATAATTTTTCTTGGCCTTACATTTTTTACATCAACATTCCTATCGGGATTGTAGCGGCTATTCTAGCGTTTACTTTTGTGAGAAGTCCTAAATACGGCGAAAAATTAAAAGCACATCAAGTGGACTGGTGGGGAATTTTATTCCTTATGAGTTTCATTGGTTCGTTACAATACGTTCTAGAACACGGTCAGCAAGACGACTGGTTCAACGATACAACTATTTTAGTTTTGAGTATTGTATCCGTTTTTGGATTACTATCCTTTATCTGGCGAGAACTCACTTACGAACATCCCATTGTCAACCTCAGTGTTTTAAAAGATGGCAATCTCCGAATTGGTGTCGTGATGTGTTTTATCCTTGGATTCGGTTTGTATGGTTCTACACTTATTATTCCTATTTACACCCAAGCTATTTTGGGTTGGACAGCTACGGATGCTGGTTTATTGCTGATTCCAGGTTCCATAACTACGGCATTCATGATGCCTATCATTGGTAAAATGATTCAAAAAGGAGTTCCGCAAGGCTATATGGTGGGAGTGGGATTCTTAATTTTCTTCTTCTTTACCTTCATGATGTACAGCCGAATGACGCCCGATACGGGAGTAGAACATTTGTTCTGGCCATTAATCTTGAGAGGAATTGGATTGGGATTGCTATTTGTACCCATCACTACCCTATCGCTTTCTACTTTAAAAGGAAGAAGTATTGGTGAAGGGGCGGCTTTTACAGGAATGATGCGTCAATTGGGCGGATCTTTTGGTATTGCTATTATTACGACCTACATCACACGATTCAGTCAAGAACACCGAGTGAGTTTATTGGCTAATATAGACCCAACCAAAACCAATGTGCAACAACGTATTGCTATGATTCAAAGAGGATTTATGTCCAAAGGATATAGCAGCAATGAAGCCTTGAATAAAGCGTATCAAATACTCGATTATTCGGTCATGAAACAATCTACCGTTATGGCGTATATGGATGTTTTTATGTATCTCGGAATTCTGTTCCTTTGCTGCATCCCGATTATTTTATTAATTAAAAAAGGGAAAAACAAAATCGATCCTGCCGAAGCAATGCACTAAAATACTATTACACAGATTAAGACCTCGGTTTTAGTCTGTGTTTTTTTTATTTCAAATCTAAACTCAAAAACTCAATTATTGTAATCTGTGAATCTGCGGTGAACGAATTATTATCTCGTAAAAATCAAATTGTTCCCCTTTGATAAGTTGGCATCAAATTGATACCCTTCGTAGTTGAACCCTTTTAAGTCGTCGATAGTTTCTGCATTCGTGTCAATAATATAACGCACCATCATGCCCCTGGCCTTTTTGGCAAAGAAACTAATCATCTTTAATTTGCCGTCTTTATAGTCTTTAAAGTCGGGCGTTATTACAGGAACTTTAAGTGCTTTGGTATCAATTACCGAAAAATATTCATTGCTTGCCAAGTTGACAAACAACTCCCCTTTTTTCAGTTCTTTATTCAAACTAGCGGTTACCGTACTTTTCCAAAAATCATATAAATTGTTGCTTTCGCCAATAGGCAATTTGGTACCCATTTCCAATCGGTAGGCTTGCATCAAATCCAAAGGTTTCAGCACCCCATACAAACCTGATAAAATGCGTAAACGCTCTTGCAACACATCCAACTTTTCCATTGGAATCGAATACGCGTTTAGACCCGTATACACATCCCCATCAAAAGCATAAACAGCAGGACGGGCATTCGAACTATTGAAAGGAGTTTTCCACGCCTTATTGCGTTGCCAATTCAAATCAGCCAATTTATCTGAGATCGTCATCAATTGTGATAATTCAGCAGGTGTTTTTTGTTTCAATACTGCATGCACTTTTTTGGACTCTTTTAACAAACTGGGTTGTGTGAATTGCATAGTAGGCAATTCTTTTTCGAAGTTCAACGACTTGGCTGGGGAAATTACTATTTTCATTATAAATGGCGTTTAATGTGCTGATTGAATTGAATTCAAAAGTACAAATTGAAAATCCGAAAATCAAACTTTATCTGTTCCGTTAATTTGTTTTAGCAAACAAATTAGTGTTGAACTTTTTTTACCACATAGAGACATAGAAAATTATAGTTTCAAATTAGAACAAAATAGACGCTTCGCTCTTCGCATAGCTATGTGAAAAACAACAGTGTTTCTATCTCTTCTTTATACAAAATTGAGACTATGTTTCTATGTGGTTAAAATTAATTTATGCAAAAAAGGAAAAACTTTTATTATTTTTGAAGATAAATATTGACTGCCATGGCTAAAACTAAACCTAACGATACCGAAGGAGTTAACAAATACATTTTAAATCTACCTGTAGAGCAACAAATTGCTTTGGAGCGCGTGCGTCAAATCATTAAAAATACCGTTCCCGAAGCACAAGAATACTTGAGTTACAAAATGCCAGCCTACCATTTTCACGGAATGATTGGTGGCTTTGCGGCTTTTAAAAACCATTGCAGTTTTTTTCCTTGGGATTCCAAAACCATCAACGTTTTCAAGGACGAATTAACAGGTTTCAAAACCTCAGCAGGAACCATTCAGTTCACCCTAGAAAAACCACTTTCCGAAGAATTATTACAAAAAATACTGCGCTATCGTGTGGCGAGTAATTTGGAAAAAGAAAAGAAATAAAATTATCTTCAAAAACAAAAAAAGCCCCAATCAGGGCTTTTGTTATTCTTCTTCTGCAGTATGCGATTTAGAGTAATTTCTCCAACGTTCCAAACAATCCTTGAAGTCGTCTGGCAATTCCGTATCAAAACGCATCATTTCACCTGTATTCGGGTGAATAAAGCCCAAGGTCTTAGCGTGTAAAGCCTGTCTTGGTAACGCTTTAAAACAGTTGTCTATAAATTGCTTGTATTTGGTAAACGTAGTTCCTTTCAAAATCAAATGACCGCCGTAGCGCTCGTCATTAAACAACGGATGTCCTATGTGTTTCATGTGTGCACGAATCTGGTGGGTACGCCCCGTTTCCAGTTGGCACGAAATCAAGGTCACATACCCAAAACGCTCCAATACTTTGTAATGCGTAATCGCAGGTTTACCAATTTCTGGATCATCAAAAACTGCCATTTGCATGCGATCTTTCAGGTGTCGGGCCAAGTTGCCTTCAATCGTTCCCGCATCATTAGCGACATTCCCCCAAACCAACGCCATGTATTCTCTTTCGGTCGTTTTAGCTTCAAATTGTTTGGCCAAATGCGTCATAGCCGCTTCCGTTTTGGCAATCACTAACAAGCCCGAAGTATCTTTATCAATACGATGCACCAAGCCAGGACGCTCACTGCTATTCATTGGTAAATTATCAAAATGAAACGCCAAGGCATTCACTAAAGTTC
>JAHEHJ010000160.1 GCA_024644655.1 Flavobacterium sp. | reverse complement strand
CAACAAAAAGCACGTTCAAATCATATCTTTTAGCAAGCATTTCGGCTCCAGTATGAACAGGAACTTCTATTCCCATGAATTTTTGCCAATGAAAAGCACGATTCAGTTTAGGCGATTGGTCACTAGCAAGACAGTATAAGGTTAAAACTCCCTTGGATTCGTTTTCAGTAATAAAAGGAATTGTATTAAAAGTAGTGACTAATTCAGCGTCATATTTAGCACGAATTTTTCGAACTAATCGATCAAAATAAGGATTAGCAATTTTTTTATATACCCCAATTCCTTTAAATTTAATATGGCTATTAATTGAGATTAGCCATTCCCAGCTAGCATAATGCGAAGCTAATAAAATAACACTCTTTCCTTTATCTTCGTATTCTTTGATTAAATCGATATTGGTTATGGTAAAACGTTTATTCATTTCTTCGGCGGAGATAGACATGGTTTTAATCATTTCTAAAAACATGTCACAAAGATGATGGTAAAACTTTTTTTCAATTTGCAAACGTTCTTCTTCGTTTAAATGAGGCAACGCAATCGACAAATTGTACCGAACCATTTTTTTTCGATAGCCTACTACATGATATACCAACACATATACAAAGTCTGAAAACCAATAAAATACACGAAAGGGCAGTATTGAAATAATCCAAAGTATGGGAAAACTTATAATGAAAATCAGAAATTGCATGCGATAATTTTTTACAAATATAATTTAAAAAAAATGAGAATTTAAATTTGAAATAGAACAACGTCAATTTATCCGAATCAGTATCTTTACCATTCACTATAAATAAAGTGATATGAATATGATATTACTAATACTCATTGCTGTTACAGTTTTGATAAGTTATAAAGGGTTTAATGACCTTTCTTTTTTTAGAAAATACGAATTCCATATTGGAAGTATTCATAAGGGAGAGCAAATCAGGATGTTGTCTTCTGGATTTTTGCATGTAGACATGACGCATCTAGTATTCAATATGATCACCCTTTGGTTTTTTGCGCCTTTGGTTTTGTCTTATTTAGGGAATTGGACTTTTGTCCTCATATATTTGGGTAGTTTGATTTTCGGGAATCTATTGACTTATGTTTTTAATAAAACTAATTATAGTTACCGTGCCGTTGGAGCTTCAGGAGCAGTTACGGGAGTTTTGTATTCGGCTATTTTGTTGCAACCTGACATGATGCTAGGGCTGTTCTTTGTTATTCCCATTCCAGCTTATCTTTTTGGTATTTTGTACTTACTTTATTCCATTTACGGAATGAAATCTCAAAGCGATAACATTGGACATTCAGCCCATTTTGGAGGAGCTGTTGGTGGTTATGTAATTACACTCATCGAACAACCTCAATTATTAGTAGAACACACCTTAATGGTTATTTTATTGACCATTCCAATTATAGTGCTTTTTATCATGCAGCGATTAGGGAAACTATAATTATTTAAATGGATTAAGCATGAAAAAACACATTTTCATACTACTAGCATTAAGTTTGTTTTCTTGTTTCAAAAAAGAGAATACTGGCTTAAAGACTATTGTTTTTCCTTACAATGAGTATAATCAATTACTTGGAAAACAAAAAAGGAAATTTCTAGATTCACTTTATAAAGATGTTGCAACTGTTCCTAATAATGAACAGGGTGTAAAGTATCTTTTTGACTTGTCTTCGGAGTATTATTACATTAATGATTTCGCCAAATCATTAAAAATCAGTAGAGATCTTCTCGAAATTGCCATAGACAAATCAGACACATTAAATATTGCGAAATCGTATAGTTTTATTGGTGATACTTATGCTCAAGATCATAAGGATAGTGCGTATTTTTATTATCAGAAAGCTGAAAAGTTGTACCAAATCATTGGGAATGATGAGCATATGGGGAAGATGAGCTTCAATAAGGCGTATGTTTTGTTTTATGAAGGGAATTATTTGCAAAGCGAAATAGAACTTTCAAAAGCACTTCAGTTATTGAAATCAAATTCAAATCATGAATTACTTTACACGTTTTATAATTTGATGGGTTGTAATTTAGAAAATCTAGAAGATTATGATGCTGCTCTAGACTATTTTGAACAAGCTAAAAATCAATTAAAAATGGCTCGTGAAGCAGGTATTAATTATAATAGTTATTCAAATTGTGATGTAGCTATATCAATCAACATGGCTAATATTTATGATAAAACATATCAATATGAAAAATCTATAACAACAATAAAACCATTAATAACTAAAGAATTAGAAGACAAGTGGCCCAATGATTATTCAATTGCATTAGGGAATCTGGGGTATTCGATGATGAAGAAAGGAGATTTGCGTGGAGTAGAAACGATGCTACATAAATCGTTAAATGCCTCAATAAAACACGGGAATCAAACCACTACGTTTTATAAGTTAATTACTTTGGGAGAATATTATTTAACAGTGAAAGATACAGCTCAATCTCTCCGGTTTTTGAAAAAATCATTGTTTTTGGGTAAAAAAATTAAAGCAAACAGCGAAATAAAATTAATTTATGAATTATTGGCTAAGGCTGAGCCACATCAAGATTCTTATTATAAAGAAAAAATAATTCAATTGTCAGACAGTCTGGCTATTGCTCAAAGAAAAACCAATAATAAATATGCACGAATTGCGTATGAAACCTCAGTAATAGAAGATCAAAATAAGGTATTGAGTAAGAATAATTTATATCTTATTACAGGTTCGTTCATTTTGATCGTTTTCTTTGTGGTAATCTTAGTTTTGCGATATTGGAGAAATAAAAGAAAAGAATTGGAATACCAACGCCAGTTACAAGAAGCAAATGTTGAATTATTTGAGCTACTACAGCATTATCAAATTGATTTGAATCAGGCAAAAGTAATTGAGCAAAATAGAATTTCAAAGGAATTGCACGATAGTGTTACCAATAAATTATTAGGCGTTCATCTAGTCCTAAAAACATTAAACGAAAGTGACGATAGCGATACTAAAGCCAAGAGAAAAAAATACATTGAAGAAATACACGCTATAGAAAATGAGATTCGCGAGATAACCCATGATTTACGAACAGAAGAAATGGATTCGCATTTTGACTTTAAAATGTTGATATTAAATTGTGTTCAACAAGCGAATGAAATGGGAACTACTCGTTTTAGTTTAGATTGTGATGCGATGATTGATTGGGAATCGGTTTCAGGTTTAATTAAAATTACACTATACCGTATTATTCAAGAAGCATTATCTAATGTGACTAAATATGCAGAGGCTTCCGAATGTAAGGTAGTGATTTCTTTAAAAGACAAAGAAACGATAGAGGTGTCGATTTCAGATAATGGGAAAGGATTTGATAGAAAAGCAATTAAAAGTCAAGGCATTGGATTAAAAAACATGAAAGAAAGAGCCGAAAAGGTAAATTCTAATTTAAGTATTACTACCCAAGTTGGAGTAGGTACTCAAATTCAATGCAGTTTTAAAATTAACTAATAGTAAATAAAAAGTCCCGATACGAATCGAGACTTTTCCGTGGAGTCGCCGGGAATCGAACCCGGGTCCAAACAAGCAACTAAAGAGCTTTCTACAGGCTTATTTCCTGATTGAATTTTCGATGTTTTGCTAGGCCAGAAACAGCCACAAAACACTTAGTTTCTTAATTTTCAAGTACCGCCCGAAACTTACAATACTCTAGGTTTATATTTACGATTCCCCTAGATCAAATGCTATAAACCAAAGC
>JAHEHJ010000158.1 GCA_024644655.1 Flavobacterium sp. | reverse complement strand
TCGAACATACAAAAAAGTTTGCAATTATACAACATTTAATTCAAATAACGAAAAATCAAGTGGATGGATGTACCAGAACGAAACTTTTCGAGATTATGTAAATTAATTGATTTGTTAGCACATGACCAATAACAACCATCTGATACAATACTTAACTCTCCTGCATTTTTGTAACAGTAAAACATAATTTTTTTTAGACCATTACCGCCACTTATCGATTCGGATTTCGTACTACCACCTTTGACCGCCCAATTTATCGCTTCTGCACCTGATTTAATTTCATTTAGGGTATGTTGCGCGATTTTTTTCAAAAAACCATCTCCGTAATCTGTTAGCGTAAATTTAAGCTCACCTGATGCCGGAAAATGTTGACCACAACAAATTATTGGTGATTTAGAGTTAGCATGAATCCCTACATTATCAAAAATCTCAAAGTAACTTGATTTAATTCGATCTTTTGAATTTTTATCAATTTTATCGAGCCCTCTTTGTTTTAAGAAAATATTTTCAATATAATCTGCAAAACTATCGACATCGTCGATCTGAAAAGCTTTTATTGGAATTACTGTTTCTCTATTATCTACGGGTTTGAAATTTTCTTTATTGTGCACAACATAATATGCAAACCCATTGCGAGATAATACGTTTAAATCCCCCTTGAGAATTGAATAATCAATGTAAAACTTAAGTTTGTTGTTTTTTTTTAGGTTGTAACAATACAAAAGCAACTCTGAAGACAAATTAGCATCAATCCATTCTAATTGCTCAAAATCGATAGTGAACCAACAATTATGAAATTGTTTAGCATATAGATAGAAATCGATTAATTGTTGAACCCCTTGGGGGTTAGTTTGGATCTTACCTTTAAATGAAAATTGGGTCATCTTACTGTGTTTCTTAGAGTATCTCAAATCTTCAAGTTGATTTGATTTAGAAGCATGTTAAACAAAATTAAGTGATAAATTTTGATCCCACAAAAGGTTATTTTTCAATAACAAAAAGTGGTTATTGTCGGAACCACCCAAGTTTTTAGTATTTAACTAATAATCAATTAACAAACATACATAGCTCGATTGCTAGAAGAAAAATCCACTTGAAACTCCGAGATAAAATAGACCTAAATTAGAATAATATGAAACGCCGCACAAGCCCACCCCAAACCCTTGCAAATAGGCAGTTTTCTAAAATCATATCTAGGTTGGCAAATGGCAAGGTATATATATATACCCTTGCCAATTGCCAAGTGGGTGATTTTACCTTTTGTTGCACCCTCAAATTATTCTCTAATGCAATTGATTTACCCAGTATGCTTAGCTATATTTATTATCATTTAAACAAAATGATTAACTATGAAAGAGCTACTTAACAATGCCTTAGAGCAACTAAAACATGCCAATGTAACTATTGGAAAACAGACATACAGAAAGCAAGTTTCATTATTTGATGTCGAAGATTTGCCTGATATTGAATTTAACGGATGTAAATCCTTATCCATTTATCAGGAAAAAATCTATGGATCCTACAACCAATGTAAATGGAAAGCAGATGAGCTTTTGAACAACTCTTTAAACAATCCTGATACTATAAAAAGAGAATTTGATCTACATTGTTTTGAAGTCCAAGAATTTCGGCAACGATATTTCCCTAAGGATTATGCGGAAGTCATGTTTCAAAGAATTCATCTACATCGTTCCTCTTCCAGGGAGCTTTTACACCACGATGCGATAAAAAAAAATTCTTGACTTTTTTTCCCTTCAATACCACCTTCTTGAACAATTGGAAAAACTCTACTCTCACAGAATTACGCACCTCGAAAAATACAGTTATAAACTAAGGGCATCGGATGACTATTCAGACCAAACTTTGCCGACTAAGCAAGAACTATCAACGTACCATAGAGGTCAACTCTCGCTTTTCCCTAAAGACAGTGGAATGACATTAATTCAATGGTCTCGTGAAAAAGTAGACTTTTTGGAACTTTTTACGTCGGTTTACGATAGTAAGGCAATTAAAAGTATCGGAGGAAAGAAATTTAATAAAAAAGAATTCTTCGGACTTCTGACTTGGTTTTTTAATATTCAAATACCTAACCTAGAAAATTCATTACAATCCATGAGAAATCGCAAAATCTCCCAAGCACCCTATTTAACAGAGTTGCAGGAACTTTTTGTCAATTACATAAACAGATGATAGAAAAAATCTTCGTATACTACACAGTATAGTATACAATTGAAGCTTGTAACTCTTACTAGCATTGCAGCCGAATAAATTTTTAGGCAGCTTATGTGGGAAAACAAAACCAATATAAAAGAATCCTCTAGAATTAAAACTCTAGAAGAAAGACTTGCAAAAGTTGAGCGAATCCTGAGCCAACTTTCTGTAGAAGTAAAAGAACCAAAGAAGGAACTGAAATACCTGGATGTGGCCAGTGCAGCAAAAATGCTGGGACTGTGTAGGGCACAACTGTACATTCTCATGAGGGACGGCAAACTGCCATATACTCATGTAGGACGACAGCGGCGACTGATTTTATCGGACATCGATAACTACGTAAAAAAAGGCTATCAGCCTGCTAGAAAATCCATCATTTAACCTTCTTAAAACTTTTATATGTCACTCAATAAAGATTCAATTCTACATGCAACCAATAACGGGTTAAGTATTTTTAAACACTTCCTAGGAAGTAAATTTTCAAAGGTTGGCAAATCCTTTAAAAGCCCATTCTATCAAGATTCCAAAGCATCCTGCTATCTGTATTTTGATAAGAAATCTTCTATCTATAAGTTCAAAGACTTCGGGGACGCCGAATACAGTGGCGATTGCTTTTTCTTTGTCAGTAAAATATTTGGACTTACCTGTGATGACAGGCAGGATTTCATTAGAATTCTTGAAATCATTGATAACGAATTAGGACTTTGCCTAGAGGATAACGATCAAAAGGTTAACCGAATCGTACGCGATAACAAAGATGAAGTTCAACGAGCCTCATCCCTACCTTCCATTCACGATGGATTTGAAACTGCCAAAACGAAACTCCCTATACAAACCAGGGAATTCAATGAAACTGAAATTCAGTTTTGGGCACAATACGGAATTACCAAAGAAATTTTAGACCGATTCAATGTCTCAGCCATTGAACGCTTTATCGGTATTGGTAAAGACGGCAAAGATTATGTAATGGGCAGCACCGTTGACCAACCCATGTATGGCTATAATGGACGTCGATACACAAAGCTTTACCGCCCATTTTCAAACTTGCGTTTTTTGTACACTGGTGAAATGACAGAAAGCTATGTCTTTGGATTTGACCAATTGCCCATTCGAGGCGATGTGCTATTCATTACTGGCGGAGAGAAAGACGTGTTGAGTTTGGTATCTCATGGCTTTCATGCCATTTGTTTCAACAGTGAAACTGCGCATATCCCAAAGAATTTAATCAGAGGCCTAGGCTACAGGTTTAAACACATCACCCTACTCTATGATGTTGACGAAACAGGCAAAGCCTCTATGGAGAAACTCACCAAAGATTTAAAGGAGTATCAACTTAAAAGTTTGCTACTACCACTGTCAGGTGAGAAAACAGAAAAGGACATTTCCGATTTCTTTCGTCTAAAGCATTCAGCAGAAGATTTAATGATGCTATTTCGGGAAATGCTCGATCAACTGTACGAAGACACCATTGCGGT
The DNA here is from genome assembly GCA_024644655.1 of Flavobacterium sp. Classification (GTDB taxonomy): domain Bacteria; phylum Bacteroidota; class Bacteroidia; order Flavobacteriales; family Flavobacteriaceae; genus Flavobacterium. Next base: position 42 of record JAHEHJ010000158.1, on the reverse strand, counting down.
AATGAAGAGCTGTGAAATTGATTTTGAGAATCCCCCGAAAGC
>JAHEHJ010000147.1 GCA_024644655.1 Flavobacterium sp. | reverse complement strand
ATTCCACTTGGTGTTGATTTCGGCCTATGTGCGATGCCGCTCGGCTGGGCTTTAAGTGACTCGGGATGCGTCATGCTTTCTGGTTGTAGCATGATTGGCTCAGACGGAATTGATTACTCCACTTCCTTCTTCCAGAGTTCCTACCAATGTAATGGTGCTTGCATGCAGGATACGGTCGTTTTACTCAATTGCATTGATCCAACACAAATCGATTCAACTATTTTTTGCCTAGAAGTGTTTGAACCCGTATGCGGGTGCGATTCTGTCACCTACTCGAATGCATGCATCGCAACATATTTCGGGGGTGTCCAATCGTTTTATAACGGATCATGTGTAAGTACAGGAATGAGCGAAATCTGGATGATTCGTTTTTCAGTTCAGCCCAATCCATTTTCATCGAAATTAAGCTTGATTCTAACACCCGCAATGCACGCGGCTGTGCGTATTTATCAAAACAATGGATTGCTCCTTTATTCAGGGAAAATGACAAGTTCCATCTTAGAATTAGATGGAGAACACTTTGCATCAGGCAGCTATTTCATCGAAATATCCAATGAGCTTACTGGACAAAAAATGGTTCAGAGGGTATCGAAAGAATAATACAGCACTTTATCCATTTCATCTTTTTTTGGGAAATTATTTTACCCAGTAACTTTTTATTCCCTTGTTTTCTAAGCAACTTTTTGACTAACTTAAAGTGGAAAAAGCAAAAAAGTCATGAAATCGAATTCACAACAAGCCGTTTCAACGAGCATTCAGGTCAAACCTACAATTTTCATGTTGCATATCAATATGGAATAACAACACCAAGAATTATCTACGTGATTGAGCTTACGAGATCAAGCGATTGGACAAAAATTCAAGGACATTACGCACATGTGAACGCACATAAAAAAATCGAATCAAATGCAAGCAATATACACCCAGCGATCAAAAGTTGGTAATAAAAAATAACCATATGAACAAAGAGCAGCACCTTCAGTCTTTTATATCCTATCTTCAATACAGACGGTATAGCGAAAACACCATCAAAACCTATTGCGATGCGCTAGCCATGTTTTTTCAATTCTATTCAAATCGGGAAATTGCAGATTTATGTGTTGCAGATGTTCTACATTTTAATGAGGAATACATTATAAAAAGGGGCCTTTCCGCTAGTTATCAAAATCAGGTCATTAATGCTATTAAATTATTTTACAAAAATCGATTCAATCTAAAAATGAATATTGAATCATTGGAAAGGCCACGTCGCGAGAAGCGTTTACCCAATGTATTGAGTAAAGCAGAAGTGAAAGTGATTATAGAGTCCCCCATCAACTTGAAGCACCGCGCCATGCTGAGTTTGCTATATGCCTGCGGACTTCGGAGGAGTGAATTATTAAACCTTACCCTCCAAGATATTCATTCCGAGCGGAATTTACTTTTAATAAAGCAGTCCAAGGGCAAAAAAGACAGGGTGATTCCTATTAGTAAAAAAATCATAGAAATGCTCAGAGAATATTACAAAGCCTACCGACCCAAAACCTGGTTATTTGAAGGCCAAGATATTGGTAAGCAGTATAGCGAGCGAAGTTTACAGCTGGTACTAAAGCAAGCACTACGAAAAGTGGGGAACAAAAAGCCCGTATCATTGCATTGGCTTCGACACAGCTATGCTACCCATTTATTGGAATCAGGTACAGACTTGAGGTATATACAGGAATTACTGGGTCATAGCAGCAGCAAAACGACTGAAATATATACACATGTGAGCACCAAGAACATACAACAAATTCGCTCACCTTTCGACGATCTATAAAAAATTTGTATATTTAGACATACGAAACAAAACTACCCATATACAGCCAAATGAGTTGTGTTGAAGTAGGTTTGCAGCGTGTATAAAGTAGTTATGAGAGAGTGCCGCGACGAACATTGTCAATATGAATAAATCGGGTTCTTATCTGGAAACTTCCCTCCTTCTCTTTTCTGTACTTAAATAAAAAATGGAACACCCAAAATGATGTGCTGCGTGTGAATGGTGTTTATGAAATAATATTTAAAAAGCGCACAGAAAAAGCTACGGAGTTCTCGGCAAAGTGTAGTATCAGATAGATGGTAAACGCGAAAAAGAAATCCAATAACGGAAAACTAGCGTATTTTATAAGCTTCGATTTGCCTCGAGACGTTCTTACTTCGAAATTGGTGTTTATTGAAAAAACATTAGAAGAAAGCACCCGATGATCACATCCTGAAAACCACCCCAGGTTTTATGGCGTCGCCCTCTCATAACAGCAAGCAAGCATCAGCCCAGATCTTACTTCGGTGAAATGATAAGTTTGTAAAAAGAAAATTATATCTTCGGTACAACGATTTTAAGAAAAGTGGGCCGATCGCCTGCTTGCAAAACGTTAGCGGTCAGCTAAAAAACGACTCTAAAACAATAAAAAAGTAAAATGAATATAACTATAATAGGAGCTTCAGCAGGAATAGGCTTAGAGGCAGTAAAAAGGGGGTTAAGTAGAAAACATTCCATAACGACCCTTTCACGATCTAAAATTGAAATAGAAGAGAATAAATCCTTAAAAATGATACTTGGTAATGCAATTAGTAGAACTGACATATTAAATTCTATCGAAAACGCAGATGCCATTATTGTAACATTGGGGACTGGAAAAAATATGAAAACAACCACACTTTTTTCAGATTTTGCTAAACTAATTGTAGAAATTCAAAGTGAAAACAAACTAGAAGTACCATTTATTTTTGTTACAGGATTTGGGGCTGGAGAAAGTCGAAACTATGTTTCTTGGTTCGTTAAAATGTTTTTAAAATACTTTTTAAAAGACGTATATGCTGACAAGACTAAAATGGAAGAAATTATCACTAATTCCGATTTGAATTGGACAGTTGTAAGACCGGGAAGGCTATTAGACAAGGAATTGACAGAAAAATACCGTATTGAAAACAAATTATTCAAAGGAATTAACATAGGCGGAATTAATAGAGCAGATGTTGCGGACTTTTTAATAAAACAAGCAGAAAAACAAACGGAAATCAAAAAGTACATTGCCATATCGGAAAATTAGACAGAAGAAAAGCCGAACCGCTAACATGGGTTTGGCAAAAGTGGGGCTTTCGTACTAGGCTCAACATTTGTACTTTCTAAACCCCACCTTCGCCAAGCCCGAAACCGTTAGTGGCAACTACAACCATAATTAAGTAGCACCCAAACAAGAAAATGAACAGAACCAAAAATGGATTATTATCATTAGCAGTATTATCACCAATTACCGTAATGGCTCATGGTGAAGGTGTTCTTGTGACATTATACATTGATATATTTTCAATATTGGTATTATTAATATTTATTGGATTTCTTAAATGGAAAATTAAGGGTAAAGTATTATTGTTATTTGTGCTCATTCTAGCCGAATTCTTCACCTTCACCATTTTTGGCAATATCCCTTATCAGAGAAATGCATTATTAATCAATGCTATGAGTGTAGTAATTCCATTTTCTTCTGTTTTGGGTGTATATCTGCTTTTAAGAAAGAATTTCTCAAAGCAGAATAAATAAAATGCCACTAACAGCCGTCTGGCGCCAACCCTCAAATCTTGCTTCGAAACAATGAATCATTTAAACCAAAATAGTTTTAACTTCGAAGAAACGATTTATTTAAAGAGTCGGGCCGATCGCCAGGCAGCAAAACGTTATGAGAGAGTGCCGCGACGAACATTGTCAATATGAATAAATCGGGTTCTTATCTGGAAACTTCCCTCCTTCTCTTTTCTGTACTTAAATAAAAAATGGAACACCCAAAATG
>JAHEHJ010000046.1 GCA_024644655.1 Flavobacterium sp. | reverse complement strand
CTGGTTAAACAGTCCAACTCACCGTGCGAACATTGAAGGAGATTACACACACATTGGTATATCTGTAACTTCAGACCCTGCCACAGGAAAAAAATATTACACCAACATATTCATGAAAAGAAAATGAATATGTGTAAACGATAAATAGTTTGATTATTGTTTTGTTTGATTTTGACAGATCTTTAAAAACCCACTCATGAGTGGGTTTTTATTTGTTTAAAAGTATTTGAAAATCGGTAAACACATAACAGTTAAAGTATATAAAATGTCATTAATTAACTTTTTTGTGGCTATATCTGTTAAAAACTATTTTAGAATTTTGTTTTTGTTTTTTGGTAACCTTAAATATTACTATTACATTTGCTCATAATTCAAAAAATTCCGGAAAACATGTTTGAATTTCAACAGTATTTAGGTTTCTTAGCTTTCTTAACCATTTTAACTATAGGTTTTTGGTTGATGATGTTTTTAGTGACATTCATAGTTCCTTATTGGATATATGGTGGAATGAAAGAATTATTGCAAGAAAGAAAGGCTAAAAGAGAAGCAGAACAAACAGCTTAATTATAAACTTTTTGTTTACATCAAAAAAAAAGTCTCCATTCAATGGAGACTTTTTTTTATTTAATACACTATTATCCTGGAAAATCACCAGAGTCATTAGTGTCTTGACCTTTTTGTTTTTTCTCTTTTTCCTTGTCTGTTTTAGTTTTATTAAAGCGGTAGGTAAAAGATAAATTAATTTGTCTTTGTCTCCATTGCATTTCACTATAAGAGTTTAAAGTAGCAATATGGGTTTCACTAATTCTTTTTCTTGAATTAAAGAGATCATTCACATTAAGAGCAAGTGTACCTTTATCATTCAATATATCTTTACTGAATGCTAAATTAACACCATATACGCCTAAGCTTTTACCTTGAGCATTATTTTGTGGAGCATTATAATTCCCGTTTACTTGCCATTCTACTTTATATGGTAATGTTATTTTAGAAGAAACTCGAGTGAACCAACTAGCTGCTGTTTTATCAAAGTTTTGTTCAACAACTTCTCCAGTATTTTGAAGTGTATATGAATAGTCTCCATTAGTGGTGCTTTGGAAGAAATTGAAATTCCCATTCAATTTCCACCATTTGTAAGGTGTATAGTTTACTGTAAATTCAAATCCAAATCTAACTTCATCCGATAAATTTATTGGAGTGGAAACTATAACAGGGGTTTCTACTGTTACTCCATTCACAACTGTAGTTACGATTTCGCCATTAGGTCTTTTGATAAATTGAAAAAAATCATAGGTTTTATTCACATATAAAGAAGTGCTTAAAGTAACTTTATTCCATTTATTCATATATCCTAAATCAATTGCATCTGTTAATGAAGGATTGATGTTTGGATTTCCTTCAAATATATTCACATTACTAGAATAGTTAGAAAACGGATTAATAAATCGAGATCTAGGACGTGAAATTCGTTTGCTATAATTTAATGAAATTGAACTTTGATCATTTAATTGATAGGTTAGAAAAGTACTTGGAAAAAAGTTGTGGTATCTTTTATTAGTAAAATTATTAGTAGTTAGTAAATTGATATCTATGTTTGAATCTTCATATCTAACCCCAAGTAAAAAAGAGAATTTATTAATTTTTGAACCAAATTGGGAATACAAGGCATTTATTTTCTCTTTATAATCTAATGTATTTGTATAATTTATATTAGGTGTATAATTCCCTGAATTATCAATATCACCCACTTCAAAATTGGTAATTAATTCATTAAAATCACCCTTGTATCCAGCCTCAAATTGACTATTCTTTCCAATAGGTAGTACATAATCACTTTGCAGTAAATTTCTTTTTTGAGTTTGTAAATTTGATGTGCCTTCTTTTGTAGTATTACTTTCCTGACCAATTATATAATCAGATATGGTAGATTCATCATTATCTAAATTGTTTGAAAACGAACCATCTACTGTTATTTTATGCCCTTCTTTTTTGAATTTTTTAGTAAAATTAAAAGCATACTCTATATCCCGAGTACGTGTATATTGATCGTTAAATCGATCTCTAACATAAATAGTGGTGCCTTCATAGTTATAGAGTAAAACATTATCCGGATTTGAACCATTATTCCTTCTATAATTAAAAGTATTGGTCCATGTAAGCGTTTTGTCGAGATACCAATCTAATCCAATTGTATAATTGAAACCTTTACGTCCTCTTTCTCTTGTGGTTCTTTCATTTATAGTTTTTATAATGGTTCCATCAGCAGGATTTAAATAATCGGAATTTGTTAGTCCTTTTCCCGGAGCCTTACTGTCATTATATCCTATAGTTGAAAAAAGATTGAATTGTTCGCTTTTGTAATTCAAACTAGTTACTAACCCATAATTTCTAGGATCACCCACAGTTGCCATCACAGTTCCATTTATCCCTTGATTTTTTCCCTTTTTCAAAAGTATATTAATAATCCCTCCGCCTCCTTCAGCATCATAACGTGCAGATGGATTGGTTACTACTTCAACTTTATCTAATGCATCAGCCGAAATTGTCTTCAAGGCATCAGCAATATTTATTGCGTTAGAAGGTCTTCCATCAATTAATATTTTTACATTACCATTGCCTCTAAGACTCACATTTCCATCCGCATCAACTGTTACAGAAGGAACATTGTCAAGGACATCACTTGCTGTACCACCTTTAACTATCATGTCTTGGCCAACATTATATACTTTCTTGTCTAATTTTATTTCAACCGTTGTTTTTTCGGCTCTTACGACAACTTCGTTCAATTGAGTGGCATCTTCCTCTAGACCGATTGTCCCCAAATTAACTGAAGCTGTTAATTTTTTTTGAGTGATTAGCGTAGGTTTGAAAGAAATAAATTCTAAACTAATATCATATAGCCCAGGTGTGATTTCAATACTATACTCACCTTTATTATCCGTAATTCCACCATAAATCAATTTGGTATTTTTACTGTTTTTTAAAGTTATTGTAGCATATTCTAATGGTAATTGACTAGTCTTTTCAATTATTTTTCCTGTAATTGTAATCTTTATGCGCTCTTTATTTTGTTGGGCAATAGCTATAAAAGAACTGCAAAATAGAAAGGCAATTAGTATAAGTGCGTTTATTTTTTTCATCAAATTTGGTTTCATGCTTAGAATTACAAAAGTACGTTTTGGATTAAGCCTGAATTCATAAATCTTTGTTAAATAAACCTATTTTTATGATAAGATAAATTCCTTTAATTTTTCGATGTCTCTTCCAATAATTGCTCGACCATTATACAGTACTATAGGCCTTTCAATTAAAATAGGATGGGCAACTAATGCATCTAATAATGCATCTTCCGAAAGGGATTTTCCTTTATAATTTGTTATCCAAATTGATTCTTTTTGTCGAATTATATCCAGTGGCTTTAATTGGAGCTTTTTTAATAATTCTTTAAGTTCTTGAACAGTAAGGGGTGAATCTAAATAATTAATGATTTCATATTTTTTTTGGGATTCATTCAAGAAAGTTAAACAGGTTCTTGATTTTCCACATCTTGGATTGTGAAGGACTTGTATCATCTTTTTTAGGACAAAGTAATTGATATTCGTGTAAAAAAACTTAATTTAGGGCAATAAATTTGAAATATGTTTATAAATCAATTGCTTAAAACGAAGCGTGTAACTCTTTTTCTCTATCTGCCTATTCCAGTGCTGTTTTGTACCTTATCGGTCATAAACTTTGTTGTAATTAAACTGATGAAACTTGATGTAAATACTATAATCAAGAATGAAATTGAGCAAAATGGAACCACTCGTTTTTTTATTGATAGCATGATTCCTTTTTTGGTGGGATTGGTGTTTTTATTTCTTTGGGTTAAATTTGTACACAAACAAACTTTAACATCTTTAACCACTTCAAGGCCTAAAGTAGATTGGAGCAGGATTATTTTTTCTTTTACCATTTGGAGTTTTTTTACTATTGTTTCAACAGCAGTACTCTATTATATAAATCCAAATGGGTTTGTACTTAATTTTAAGCTTGTTCCATTTTTAGAATTAGCGGTTTTAGGAATACTGTTAATTCCTATTCAAACTAGTTTTGAGGAGTATCTTTTTAGAGGATATATGATGCAAGGAATTGGTTTAGCTACGGGAAATAAGTTGGCGCCTCTATTAATTACCTCTACTTTATTTGGCCTAATGCATATTGCCAATCCTGAAGTTGATAAGATGGGGTATATTATTTTAGTATATTATATTGGCACCGGCTTATTACTTGGAATACTAACTTTGATGGATGAAGGTATGGAATTATCTTTGGGTTTTCATGCGGCAAATAATTTGATAGGTGCCTTATTGATAACTTCTGATTGGTCTGCATTTCAAACTAATTCTCTTTTAAAAGATGTATCAGCTCCTTCTGCTGGATTTGATATTTTAATGCCCGTATTTATCATATATCCAATGTTATTAATTATATTTAGTAAGAAATATAATTGGACCAATTGGAATGATAAATTAGCTGGAAAAGTTAATAATAGTTAATAATTTTAATACAATAGAATTCATGAATTACCCAACCTACGAAAATGTTCACAAGCAATTTAAATTAAATGGTTTTAACCTGAATAAGGAAGATATGTGCCGAGTGGCTTATAGTTTTATCAAGGAAGGTGAAGATTTCGAAAAACCTGTGGGGAACTTTTTGTTGGATTGGTTTGATCATAAAGATTATATTGAAATGTTTACTTCAGGAACTACTGGGGAACCTAAAACTATTACTGTTAGTAAACAAGCAATGGTACATTCCGCATTAGCTACCGGTGATTTTTTTGATTTAAAACCGGGCGATAGAGCATTACAATGTTTACCAGTAAAATATGTAGCTGGAAAAATGATGCTAGTGCGCGCCATGATTTTAGGCTTGGATTTAGATTTTGTGGCACCTAGCTCACACCCCCTAGATCATAATGATCAAATGTATGATTTTGTTGCAATGGTTCCTCTCCAAGCTCAAAATTCACTGAAAGAACTTAAGAATGTTAAAAAATTAATTGTAGGGGGTGCTGCCGTAAATAAAACATTGGAAAAGCAACTGTTGAAATTGTCTTCTCTAGTTTATGAAACGTATGGTATGACAGAAACTATTACCCATATTGCTGCACGTGAATTAGGGGAAAAAGCATTTTCAGTATTGCCTGATGTTACCGTTTCATATGATGATCGAAATTGTTTGGTTATTCATGCCCCACGAATTTCAGAAGATGTAATAGTTACAAATGATATTGTAGAATTGGTTAACGAAAATCAATTTGTTTTTTTAGGTCGATTGGATCATGTCATAAATAGTGGAGGTATCAAGTTGATTCCCGAACAAATAGAACATAAATTGATTAGTAAAATACCCCAGCGATTTTTTATTGCCTCAAAACCTGATGCCGAATTGGGAGAAAAAGTAATACTTGTCATAGAAGGGGCTTCTCAAGAATTAGACACCTCCAATTTATATCAAGAATTGGATAAATATGAAAAACCAAAGGAAATCGTTTTTATTGACCAATTCAAAGAAACAGCTAGTGGTAAAATAATGCGAAAAGAAACACTTTCCTAACTATAAAGGACTCTTTAATTTATTTCAAAAAGGAATTTTTGAGTATTAATTTCTTTTAAAAACGCTTTTTTAGAAATTGAAAGTGGAAGTTTTGTAAATTCTGTTGTCACAATTATTCTAGTGGTTATTCCATTGTGGGTTATTTCTATGGGCATTGCAAAATGAGTTTCATCACATTTCCATTTCACAAATACGCCTTTCTTGTTTTTGGTCAAAACGAGTTCAGGGATAGTACTATGTCTTAAATATTGGTTGAAAATAGGGGTTAAATCCATCCCTGTTTCAATATTAAAAAAGTGTATCACAGTTTCCGTGTCAATGATTTGATGTCTATAGGTTGTAGTATAATCCAAAAGAAGTTTCCACCATTTCAAATCATCGTTAACGATATGTCTAATGGTATTTAACAATAATGCGCCTTTGTAATACATGTCAGCAGAACCTTCGCGGTGAACCCCATAGGCCCCAATAATAGGAGTGTCATTTTTAATGTTTCCTTTCAACCCATTTATATAGGTTTGTGCTTTATCATACCCGTATTGACACTCAAGATAAACGCTTTCGCTATAACAGGTAAATCCTTCGTGTATCCACATATCAGCGATATCTTTTGAGGTAATGCTATTTCCAAACCATTCGTGACCACTTTCATGAATAATGATGAAATCAAAAAGTAATCCAATACCAGTTCTTGATAAATCTCTACCAGCATATCCTTTTAGGTATTGATTTCCATAGGCTACTGCACTTTGGTGCTCCATTCCTAAATAGGGGGTTTCTACTAACTTGTATCCGTCTTCACTGAAAGGGTAGGGACCAAATTTACTTTGAAAACATTCCAACATCGGTTTTACTTCTTCAAACTGAAGTCGAGCTCGTTCCTCGTTGGCTCGTAAGACGTAATAATCTAAATCTAAGCCTTTATAGATATCGTGGAAATGAACAAAATCGGCAATAGTAATGCTGATATCATAATTGTTTATAGTATTTTTTACTTCCCAGTCCCAACGAGTAGTCCCGTTTTTTAAATCTTCAGTGCCTTGTAGTCTACCATTAGAAACCGCTGTTAATCCAGTAGGAATAGTAACCTTTATGGTAGCTCCCATATCCGGTTCATCACTTTGAGAATCTTTACAAGGATACCACAAACTGGCTCCATCACCTTGACAAGCAACTCCAATCCAGGGTTTTCCAGTACTATCAGTAGTATAAACAAATCCACCATCCCAAGGCGCATTCTCAGCGATTAATGGATTGCCTGAATAGTAAAAGCAAACTGAATTTGTGGTTCCTTTACTTAGTTCTTTTTTGAAATCTACAAATACGGCATTATATGCTCTAGTATACCTTACCCTTTCTTTTTGGAATACAATTGAGTCAATATTCATATTTTGAAACAAATCCAATTGTATTTTGGTCGTATTCTCTAGTGTTTTGAAAAGAATTGTATTATAACCTACTATTTTTTTTTGAGCTATATCTAATTTTATATTCAAATCATAATGCAATACATCAAAGCAAGTGCGTTCTATTGGTAAACCTCCTTGTAGAGAATCTTTGCGAGTGAAATTTGTTTGAGACCACAGCGAGTTTTGTATAACAATGCTAAAAAAAAAGAGTTGTAGTAGTAGGTTCTTCATGGGTTAAAAGTAAATAATTTATACTTAAAATTCTGCGGCTACCGAAATTGTCATTATTTCTAGCGTGATAGGATGTTGAAATGTAATGCTTTCCGCATGAAGGTGTAATCGATTTGACTTAGTTCCATATAAATCATCACCAACAATTGGGCAATTTAATCCAGAGGGATGTGCGGCATGAACACGGAGTTGATGTGTACGACCAGTGATTGGGTAAAAGTAAATTAAAGTAGAATTGTTATCTCTGCTTAACACTTCATAATCTGTTCTTGCTTTTTTGCCATACTCATAGCAAACCAGTTGGTTAGGACGATTATCTAAATCAACTCGTAAGGGTAAATTGATTGTACCGGTGTCTTCTTGAACGTTACCATCAAGAAGTGCTACATATCTTTTTTTGATTTGTCTTTTGATAAATTGAGATTGTACTATTTTGTGGATCTCACTCGATTTTGCCACAACAAGGAGTCCAGAAGTGGCCATGTCTAATCGATGTACGAGTAGGGGACCTGTAGCTTCGGGATATAACTGTTGCACTCGTGTGAATACCGAATCTTTAATTTGTTTGCCTGGAACTGAAAGTAATTCGGTGGGTTTATTAACGATTACCATACAATCATCTTCGTATACGATTTCCAAAGTTTTGTGAGCCGCATCGTTACGTTCAAATGGATTAGGCTCCATAGGGATGTCCAAAAGCATGTGTTTCAAAATGGGTTCGCATTTTCCCATACAAGCAGGATAATACTGTTGGTGCTTCCGTACTTCTGATTTGGGTGATTGACCCCACCAGAATTCGGCCATAGCAATTGGCTTTAGTTCATGTTCGAATGCATAATGGATTAGTTTTGGAGCCGCACATTCCCCAGCTCCTGCTGGAGGGTTTCCATCGAAAATAACTCCTAAACTTTTTAATTCATGGTATTGATTTAGAAAGGCATATTCTTCAAATAGTCTTTGTTGTAAAGCGGCTGATTTGTTTTTACGAGCTTCTTTTAACGCCTCTAATTCGAGTTCAAATAGTGCAACTCCTTGTTGGGCATCTTTTATTTTATACTCCCAATATTGAGTCATTTTTTTTAATAAAATACTCGCTTCTTGGCTTTCTAGATTTAACGCCTCTAGTACTTTTAGGTCGGTTGTGTCTTGTCTTAGTATGTTTCGAGCAACTTTGCCTTCTTTTATTTTTGTTTTTTGTTCAATTAGCCCCTTTTCAGCTTGTTGTTTGACTTCTTGAACTTTCCTGCTAGCAGTAATGTAAAGTTCAGATTTTTCGATTTCAGCAAGTTTAATTGTGAGTGCATTGATGGAAACCTCTTCTTCTTTATAGTAGCTATTTTCTTGAAGCATATCAAACACGGTAGGCACGAAATATTCCCATTGATTGCTTTCCGCTAATTTTCCCGAATAGGCCCACAAATACCCTAATTCACCATTCTTATTTTGGACGACTAAAACACCAAACATTTTGCCAATGGCTAATCCGTTTTGTTTTGGATCTAAACCAAAATTATGATCGAAGTCAGTTTGTGTTTCTAAATACTGTTGTAATGCTTCCGCGGCTATAGTACTAAGTGGATGCGGTTCATAAAAAAACGGAAAAGTAAATTGTTCCGGAATCGGAATGCCACTTATGTCACATTGAAAAGATTGAAAGAGTTGCGGCATTTGTTATTTTATTTTCTTAAAAAGTAACATTAAGGATTTATTAGCTAAATAAAGACTAAATACATAGGAAAGTAAGATACTGAACACATTTCGGTCATAATGATATCCTTCGTAAAAAAAGTCAAGAAACCAAGCTAATTTTGGAAACCGATAGTCATAGCAATTGGGAGTGTCTACGATAAAAATGTTTTCAATGACCAAATTAATTCCTATAAAAAAAGGGAAACTAAGGATAAATGAAAAAAACCTAATCAATATTAGTTTTTGCGTGTAATTCATCTTGAACTATAAACCAAATCCATTACACTTGAATCACTCCCAAATTAAACTTCTTTTCAATTGGTGCATGATTTGCGGCTTCTATTCCCATGGAAATCCAAGTTCGGGTTTCTATTGGGTCTATAATCGCATCGGTCCACAATCGTGCTGCGGCATAATAGGGAGAAACTTGCGCATCATAACGCGCTTTGATTTTGTCAAATAGTTCTTGTTCTTTTTCAGCATCCACAACTTCCCCTTTGGCTTTTAAGGATGAAGCCTCAATCTGGGCTAAAACCTTTGCCGCTTGTGTCCCACCCATAACAGCTAATTCGGCACTAGGCCATGCAAATATAAGACGGGGGTCATAGGCTTTACCACACATGGCATAATTACCCGCACCATAACTGTTTCCTATTACTACGGTGAATTTAGGTACTACCGAATTGGATACTGCATTTACCATTTTGGCTCCATCTTTAATGATGCCTCCATGTTCTGATTTGGAACCCACCATGAAACCAGTAACGTCTTGTAGAAATACCAAAGGGATTTTCTTTTGATTGCAATTGGCAATAAATCGGGTGGCTTTATCAGCAGAATCGGAATAGATAACCCCTCCAAATTGGATTTCCCCTTTTTTGGTTTTGGAAACCGTTCGTTGATTGGCTACTATACCAACCGCCCATCCATCAATTCGAGCATAACATGTGATTATAGATTGACCATAATCTTCTTTATACATATCCATTTCTGAATTGTCCACTAAGCGTTTGATGATTTCCATCATGTCATATTGTTCTGTACGCGATTTAGGTACAATACCATAGATATCTTCTTCTTTTAGCGCGGGCTTTTCCGACTTAACTCTGTTGAAACCAGCTTTGTCATAGTCGCCAATTTTACCTACTATGCTTTTAATTCTATCTAAAGCGTCTTTGTCGTCTTTGGCTTTGTAATCAGTAACTCCCGAAATCTCACAGTGTGTTGTAGCACCTCCTAACGTTTCATTGTCTATATTTTCTCCAATGGCTGCTTTTACCAAATAACTTCCGGCCAAAAAGATGCTGCCTGTTTTGTCTACTATCATGGCTTCATCACTCATGATAGGGAGGTAAGCTCCTCCTGCCACACAACTACCCATAACTGCAGCAATTTGAGTAATCCCCATACTGCTCATTACGGCATTGTTTCTAAAGATGCGGCCAAAATGTTCTTTGTCAGGAAAGATTTCATCTTGCATGGGTAAATAAACTCCTGCTGAATCTACTAAGTAGATAATGGGTAATCGATTTTCTATTGCTATTTCTTGGGCTCTTAGGTTTTTTTTGCCTGTTATTGGAAACCAAGCTCCTGCTTTAACTGTAGCATCGTTAGCTACTACTATACATTGCTTTCCTTTTATGTACCCTATTTTAACCACAACACCTCCTGATGGACATCCACCGTGTTCAGTATACATACCATCTCCTGCAAAACCTCCAATTTCTATACTTGCTGCTTTGGAATCTAACAAATAATCAATTCGTTCTCGCGCTGTCATTTTGCCTTCACCGTGCAGTTTTTCAATACGTTTTTCACCACCACCCATTTTAACTTTGGCAAAGCGATGCTTTAAATCAGATACTAAAAGTTTGTTATGATCTTCGTTTTTATTGAAGTTTAAGTCCATAGATTTCATGCCTTTAATTAGCGTTGCTAAAATACGAAAACGTTTGAATAATAGAAGTAGTATTTTGCCTCCATTTCATAAACTTATTTTAAGTTTTTGTTAAATAAATAACTTCAAAATATTATTAAGTTAACATTAACTTAACATTGGGAAATTAGTTTTGCAGTGTAATATAAAAATGTAATAAAATGTCATTAAACAATATCTTTCAGTTTTTAGTTCCTAAGGATAAAAAGTTCTTCCCATTATTCGAACAAGCAGCGTCAAATTTAGTTTTGTTAGCTGAAACTCTTCATGAAGCGGTTAATGCACCTAAAACTGAACGCGATGAATATTATAGAAGAATTGAAGAATTAGAAGCTCTTATAGAAGAAATCACACATAAAACTCATTTGGAATTGAGTAGAAATTTCATCACTCCATTCGATAGAGAAGATATTCACTCCTTGGTTAAAGCTATTGATAATGTGGCAGATTATATGCACGGTGCTGCAAGTAGAATGCGCTTGTATCAAGTGGAAAAAATTACTAAATCTATCCGTAAATTAACTGAGATAAATTTAGAATCATGTCAATTGATTTTGAAAGGAATCAAAGAATTGCGCGATATGAAAGATCATAAAGCAATTAAAGATACGTGTAAAAAAATCAATAAATTGGAAAGCAAAGCAGATTCAGTATTTGATAAAGCGGTTGCTGATATATTTGAGAATGAAACAGATGTGAAAAACATTATCAAATACAAAGAAGTGCTTTCTGCATTGGAATCAGCTTCTGATAAATGTAAAAGTGTTTCCAATGTAATGGAACAAATTTCGGTTAAACATTCATAATATAATCAGTTAGGAAATTATGACATTACTAATTGTAATTATAGTGCTTGCCTTGTTATTTGATTATATCAATGGCTTTCACGATGCGGCAAATTCAATTGCTACTATTGTGGCAACTAAAGTATTGACTCCTTTTCAAGCGGTACTTTGGGCAGCCTTTTTTAACTTCATGGCGTATTGGGTCTTTGGTTTCGGTGTGGCCGATACAGTTGCAAAAACAGCACATACTAGTAGTATTGATTTGGTAGTAATCCTAGCCGGTATTATTGCTGCTATTATATGGAATTTGTTAACATGGTGGAAAGGAATTCCTTCCTCTTCATCTCATACTTTAATTGGGGGATTTGCTGGTGCAGCTATTGCACATGGTTTATCTTCAGTTTCAGATCCAGAACATGCAGGGTTCAAAATTGTAAATTGGTTTAAAGCGGCCAAAGAAGGAGAATTATTGCCTTCTGGAGTTTTTATTGTAATTCTATTTATAGTTCTTGCACCTTTGTTAGGTATGATAATATCTTATTTTATATCGCTTTGGATGATGTATTCATCCAAAAAGAATATTGGACCAAAAGTGCTTACTGTTGTTATGATGATAGCAGTTACATGGTTTTTATCTACTGTACTGAAATTTGATCTTTCTCCAGAGAAAGCTATATTTCACAATCAATTTTGGTATATAATAAGTGAACCGTCTAATATCAAGTGGTTTTTAGTTGCGGTAATCTTTTTTAGTTTAGCTATTTTCAATTTATTGTTTAGTAGCTTTTCAACAGCTAAAGCTGAGAAAGTCTTGAAAAGAATGCAGTTGTTATCTTCTGCGGCTTTCAGTTTAGGTCACGGTGGGAATGATTCCCAAAAAGTTATGGGTATTATTGCTGCTGCTGTAGCAGTCTATTTACGAATGCATCCTCATGTTGATATGTCAGCTGGTTGGTTGGATTTGAATGTGGTGCTTCCTGATGAAGAAAAAGGGATAGAGTCTCATATGCCAGGATGGATACCATTAACGTGTTATACTGTAATTGCACTAGGAACTCTTAGTGGTGGATGGAAAATTGTGAAAACAATGGGGTCAAAGATTACTAAAGTTACTGCTTTTGAAGGTGTAGTGGCAGAGTCTGCTGGTGCACTTACCTTATTCACAACAGAGCATTTTAAAATTCCAGTATCAACTACTCATACTATTACAGGGTCTATCATTGGGGTAGGAGTAACCAAACGAGTTTCAGCTGTACGTTGGGGTGTCACAGTTAAATTGTTATGGGCATGGATTTTAACCATACCTGTTTCTGCTGTCTTAGCCGCATTAACCTATTGTATATTGAAATTATTCTTATAAAAAAAAGCTCCTTCCGGGGCTTTTTTTAGAACTAATAGTATCTCTTTACTTTTACATACTAGCTGTATTAAAGAATTCCCTATTTTTATCAACTAAATTAAAACCTATGAAAATCAAATTATCTATTGTGGCTTGTCTGCTTTTTTGCTCTTCTACCTTTTGGGGACAAATAAAATCTATTGACTATAAAGAAGGGAATCATTTGTTGAGCGGGCTATTGGTTAAACCCTTAAAACCCTTAAAAAATAAAGCTGGAGTTTTAATATTACCAGCTTGGATGGGTATAGACGATCATGCCAAAGAAACTGCAAATCGACTTGTAGCTATGGGGTATACTGCTTTTATTGCAGATATCTATGGCGTTGGCGAACAACCTAAAAATTTTAGTGAAGCTGGTGAAAAAGCCGGGTATTACAAAAAAAATATTAAAGAATATCAAATCAGAATTCAATTGGCATTAGACCAATTGGTAAAACAAGGAGCTAATCCAAATGAAATAGTTGTGATTGGATATTGTTTTGGAGGTACAGGTGCTATTGAAGCAGCTCGTACCAATATGAAAGTAAAAGGTATTGTTTCTTTTCATGGAGGCCTTGGTCGGGATTTAGATCGTAATATTGATATCATACAACCTAAAATGTTGATTTTACATGGTGCTGAAGATCCTTATGAATCCAAACAAGAAATAGATTATTTTCAAGAAGAAATGCGTAAGTCTGAAGCTGATTGGCAAATGATTTATTATGCCAATGCAGTTCATGCTTTTACCGATAAAAAAGCAGGTAATGATAAATCAAAAGGGGCAGCCTATAATGAGAAAGCGGATAAACGTTCTTGGAATGCCATGATGACTTTCTTAAAAGAAATATTGTAATTTTTTAATTAATAGCCCAATGATTCTTGTAATTATTGGGCTTTATATAAGGTCTATAAAATACAAAAGTCGATCTGGAGCGATCGACTATTGTGGTGAGGTGTAACTTCCTTTCGGAATCCTCGATGCAAATATAGTATAATATTTTAATATAAATTGCTATTTAGAAGAATCTCTTACTAATCTTTTTAAAATAGCCCATTGTTTTAATGCGTCTCTTGCATCTACTGCGGGATATCCTAAGACTGTTTTTCCGGCTTCTACATCGCCTGTAACTCCCGATCCTGCTCCTACAATTGCTCTATCACCAATAGTTGTGTGATCTTTAATAGAAGCACTTCCTCCAATCATTACGCCATTTCCAAGAGTAACAGTACCCGCTAAGCCAGAATTACCAGCCATAATACAAAACTTACCCATTTTGGAATTGTGCCCAATTTGGACTAGATTGTCTATTTTACAACCATCACCAATAGAAGTAGAACTAAATTTGCCTCTGTCAATACAAGTATTGGCTCCAATTTCAACTCCATTGCCTATCACTACATTCCCAATATGGGTGATTTTTACCAATCCCCGCTCCGGGCAAGGGCGGAACCCAAAACCATCAGCACCAATAGTACAGTTAGGATGTAATATACAATTCGAACCTATGATACAACGTTCACGAATTACAGCACCCGACCAAATTACCGTGGAATTTCCAATAGTAGTTTCATCCAAAATAGTCACATTAGGATAAATAGTGGCATGATCTCCAATAGTAACTTTAGGTCCTATATAACAACCAGCCCCAATTCTAACGCCATTACCTAGTGTAGCTGTTGGGTCTATTGTTGCCGTAGGGTGTATGGAAACAGAAAATGCAGGATGTGGCTGTTCAAATAAGTCAAGTACAAGTGACATGGCTATATCCGCATTTGTTACTTTTATAAAGGCTCTATTATCACCAGGCTCAATACTGATGTCTTGATTAACAACAGCTACACTTGCTTTAGAAGTGCTCCAAAATTTTTCGTATTTCTTATGTCCTATAAATGATATTTCCGATTCGACTGCTAAATCGAGTTGTTCGGGAGCAGTTATAGTATGTGTAGTTGTTCCAACGATTTCTCCTTGTAACACATTGTTAATTTCTTGAAGGCTAAATGATTTCATATTTTGTTTGGTTTGTGGTACCCAAATAAATGAAAATACATTTGAATATCCTAATATTTAAAAGTAGAAATCAGTACTATTGCTCTTCTTTTTGCCCCATCATCATTAAGTAGGCTTTTAAAAAGGCGTCTAAATTCCCATTCATTACTCCATCTACATCACTGGTTTCAAAGCTAGTTCGAACATCTTTAACTAATTTATAAGGATGCATTACATAGTTTCTAATTTGCGACCCCCATTCAATTTTCATTTTACCTGCTTCAATATCACTGCGCTGCTCTTGCTGTTTTTTTAATTCAATTTCATACAATTGTGATTTCAACATTTGCATGGCACGTTGGCGATTGTCTTGTTGTGAACGCGTCTCAGAACATTGTATTTGAATGCCGCTGGGTTTGTGGAAAAGTTGTACTTTGGTTTCTACTTTATTTACGTTTTGTCCACCAGCTCCACTAGAACGCGATGTGATAATTTCAATATCGGCAGGGTTGATTTCAATTTCAATGGTATCATCAGCTAAAGGATATACATATACTGAAGCAAATGAAGTGTGTCGCTTGGCATTACTGTCAAAAGGAGATATGCGAACTAAACGATGTACCCCATTTTCACCTTTTAAATAGCCAAAGGCAAAATCACCTTCAATTTCTAAAGTCACGGTTTTTATTCCAGCTACTTCACCTTCTTGAAAATTGAGCTCTTTGATTTTATAGCCTTGATTTTCGGCCCACATCAAATACATACGCATCAGCATGGAAGCCCAATCACAACTCTCAGTTCCTCCAGCTCCAGCTGTAATTTGAAGCACTGCGCTCAAACTATCACCTTCTTCTGAAAGCATATTGCGGAATTCTAAATTTTCAATATGAACATTAGTTAGCTCGTAATGATTGTCTAATTCTTCCTCTGTTGCATCTCCATCTTTTAAGAACTCATAAATGATTTGTAGCTCTTCAGCAAGGGCATTGCCTTTCTCAAAGTCTTCAACCCATTTCTTTTTTGAACGTAGATTTTTGACAATAATTTCGGCCTCCTTGGCGTTATTCCAAAAATCAGGAGCAAAGGTTTTCTCTTCTTCGTTGGTAATTTCTATAAGCTTGGCATCAATGTCAAAGATACCTCCTCAACGCACCAAGGCGTTCTACAATACCTTTTATTTGTTCGGTATTTGTCATAAATAATGTAGTTTTGTATCGCAAAAATAGGTACAATTCGTGAATTGACCCTACTAGATAAATAAATATTATGGAAATTAATTTGATTAGCGATACGGTTACCAAACCGACAACCGAAATGTTACAAGTCATGTTCAATGCTAAAGTAGGAGATGATGTTTTTAAACAAGATCCTACGGTAAATGCCTTTGAAAAAATGGTGGCTGATTTATTCGGTATGGAATCGGCTTTGTTTTTTCCTTCGGGAACTATGGCTAACCAAACGGCAATCAAGTTAAATACCAATCCTGGAGACCAAATAATTTGTGATAAATGGTCGCATATTCATTTGTATGAAGCGGGGGGAGCCTCTTTTAATAGTGGAGTCAATTTCAATTTATTAGACGGTCACCGTGGCATGATTACTGCCGAACAAGTAAAAGCGGGGATTAACGATCCCGAATTTTACCACGCTCCTTTATCCAAAATGGTAGGAATAGAAAATACAACCAATAAAGGAGGTGGGGCTTGTTATGATATGGATGAGTTGAAAAAGATAAGGCAAGTTTGTGTGGACCATAACTTAAAATACCACTTAGATGGAGCTCGGTTATGGAATGCTATGGTGGTTAAAAAACAACACCCAAAACAGTTTGGAGAATTGTTTGATACCATTTCGGTTTGTTTTTCTAAAGGATTAGGCGCACCTATAGGTTCAGTATTGCTTTCAGATGCTGAAACTATGCACAAAGCTTTGCGTATTCGAAAAATATTTGGTGGGAATATGCGTCAATCGGGTTATTTGGCGGCAGCAGGTATTTATGCGTTGCAAAATAACGTAAACCGATTGGAAGAGGATCATCGCAGAGCTAAAGAATTGGGTGAACTATTGCACCAATTACCTTGGATAGAGAAAGTAGAGCCAGCCGAAACGAATATCTTGATATTTGAAGTGAAAAAACACTTGGATGACAAAGTAGTTATCGAAAAACTAAAAGCCAAAGGCATTTTAATCAGCTCGATGGGACAGGGAAAACTTCGTATAGTAACCCATTTAGATTACCGTCAAGTGATGCACGAATATGTGCTTGAAGCTTTAGAGAAAATTACTTTTTAATTAGCGAATCAAACAAACTATAACCCATTTTTCGGGGATGCCTTCAAAGAAATAAGCCGTTTTACCATACCGGTCTTTGTATTTGAGAGATTGTCCGTCTACAAAATACAAGGCTTCACCATACCGGTCTTTGACACGAATGGTTTGTCCATCAAAATAATAGAGCGCTTGGCCATATCGATCTTTAGAACGAACAGTATTGCCATCTAAATAATACAATGCTTCTCCATAGCGGTCTTTTGAACGTATGGTTTGTCCATCACTATAATAAAGAGGTGTACCATATCTATCTTTTGTTTTTAATACAAGACCATCTTCAAATACTATAGAGTTACCATACCTGTCGGTTTGTTTGATACTTTGAGCCCAAAAAGGACAAGTAACAAATAGAACAAAAATGAGAATAGCTTTTTTCATCTTAAAAAGTGCATGAATTGAATTTGGTGAATAGATTGATTTATACAAAAATCCATAAACTTTCTTGAAATAGTTTTTTATCTCATAGGTTCCAATCCATCAAGTAATTCAGAATTTAGACTCATATAGCCAAAATATAAGAACAATAATAGGATACCAAAGAAGATAAGGTAAATAAAGAGGAGTCTAATTTTTCTTTTTTTGAGACTTAGTTCTGATTCCATTCAATTTTGATATGTTAAATATCAAAAATAGTAAAAAGAATTAGATGATGCATATTTGAAAAGGAAAAGTATAGTTGATTTGTGGTTTTGAAACCAAGTTTTTATTTCAATTTATAACGATGTTTTTTTACAATAAGCCATAGTATATTTTTTAACACTAAAGAAGCATTTTTCAATTCCCGTACATCTTTTAAATGATTCCCGTACGGAAAACTTCCAATTCCCGTACGGGAATTAGTCATTTCCCGTACGGGAATTTAAAAATAGATAAGGATGATCTTTATTCTGTATCCTGATTCAATTAAAAACGAAACTGGTTTTATAGAAATTTATCCATGCCAGGTATGTTAGGCATGCCTTCTTTAGCCACGGCTCCCAGCTCGGCTTCGTTGACACGTGTTGCTTTTTCAATGGCTTTATTTAAAACGACGATCAAGTAATCTTCCAATTGGTCTTTATCAGCCAGTAGGGTATCGTCTATAGCAATAGTTTTAATAGTTCGATTAG
>JAHEHJ010000128.1 GCA_024644655.1 Flavobacterium sp. | reverse complement strand
ATCCAAAACGTTGCGCTTGCGCTTGCAATTGCACCATCATTTCGGGTCCTGTTACTCCATCAGGATAGCCTGGGAAATTTTCCACTTCGTTGGTAGTAGTCAATTGACCACCTGGTTGTGTACCTTGGTATAATACCGGATTCATATTGGCTCTAGCTGCATAAATAGCTGCTGTGTATCCTGCCGGTCCAGAACCTATTATAAGACATTTTACTTGTTCAATTGTATCTGACATAATGGTAATAATTTTAACGCCACAAAGGTAACTTTTTATCCTAAAATTCTAATCGTACTTAAAATAGTAATTAACAATGTTATTAAATTGAATGGTAATTTTGAAATACTACTCCCTCCTATTATAGAAATATCATAAGGATTGCATATCCTGCTGAGTGGGGGCTCTTTAGCGAGTCAATCCTTTTTGAATTTGCAATTCAAAAAATGATTTTTCATTTTAAAAAAAACTCTTCAACGAGTTGATTAGGCAGGATTGCATATCCTGATAGGGGGCTCTTTAGCGAGTCAATCCTTTTTGAATTTGCAATTCAAAAAAACTCTTCAACCAATTTAGTGGCAGGATTACATATCCTGAATAGGGGCTCTTTAGCGAGTCAATCCTTTTTGAATTTGCAATTCAAAAAATGATTTTTCATTTAAAAAAAACTCTTCAACGAGTTGAGAGTTTTTTTTAAATGAAAAATCCTTTCTGTCTTTGACAGAAAGGATTTACTCGTCGGGGTGGCAGGATTCGAACCTGCGGCCTCCTGCTCCCAAAGCAGGCGCGATAACCGGGCTACGCTACACCCCGTAAACGCGAGTGCAAATATAGCACTAAATATGAGTTATCAAAAACTTTTTTGTTTTTTTCGTGAGTACCCTTGTAATTTATAAACAATACATTCTGCATAACATTTTATAAAAAACAAAAAACCCTTAGGATATAATTTCTATTTTTGTTGAAACTAAACTAACACACTATTATGCTGATTATTGGAATTGCAGGAGGAACAGGGAGTGGAAAAACTACCGTAGTTCACCAAATTATGAATGAATTACCACAAACTGAAGTGGGTGTATTGTCCCAAGATTCCTATTACAAAGACAATAACCATTTGAGTTTTGAAGAGCGTTCCCTAATCAATTTTGACCATCCTAGAGCGATAGATTTTGAACTTTTAGTACAACATCTTAAAGATTTAAAGGAAGGTAAAACCATAGAGCAACCTGTTTATTCTTTTATTACTCACAATAGAACCGATGATAGTATTGTTACGCATCCCCGAAAAGTAATGATTGTAGAGGGTATTTTAATCTTAGCTAATCCGGAACTGCGTGATTTATTTGATGTGAAAGTTTATGTACATGCGGATTCAGACGAACGTTTGATTCGCCGTTTAAAAAGAGACATTGCAGAGCGTGGCCGTGATATGGAAGAGGTATTGAACCGCTACCAAACGACTTTAAAGCCGATGCACCAACAATTTATTGAGCCTACAAAAGCTTTTGCCGACATCATTATACCTAATGACAAATACAATACTGTGGCGATTGACGTAGTACGTGCTGTAATTACCCAAAGAATTACCTAATCATGAGTTTAAAAACCCTAACCGAAAACTATCCTATCCTCAAATTCTTGGGGAATAAGTACGTTATAGTGTTGGCGTTTTTTATCGTATGGATGTTGTTTTTGGATAATACTTCGTATTTGGAACACCGCATCTTGAACAAGCAATTGGACCAACTCGAAGACAATAAAAAATACTATCAGGAGGAGATTAAGAAAGATGCTCATAGTATCAAAATGCTTAAGAACCCTGATCAAATAGAAAAATATGCGCGTGAGAAGTACTATATGAAACGCGACAGTGAAGACATCTACATCATTGAATTTGAAGGAGACACCCTTTCGGATGAATCCACTAAATCAAACGCATTATAACTAATACCATGGCTGAACAATTATTCAACGAGTTCGAATCGGTTTCTTCCAAACAGTGGAAACAACAAATTCAATACGAACTCAAAGGCGCCGA
The DNA here is from genome assembly GCA_024644655.1 of Flavobacterium sp. Classification (GTDB taxonomy): domain Bacteria; phylum Bacteroidota; class Bacteroidia; order Flavobacteriales; family Flavobacteriaceae; genus Flavobacterium. Next base: position 1,864 of record JAHEHJ010000128.1, on the reverse strand, counting down.
TTATACCGAAACTTTGGTATGGGAATCCCCCGAAGGGATTAAAGTAAAACCTTTTTACCATTCGGATGAGGATACTATCCGAAACCACTGTGGTACACCCCATGATGATTTTGCTATCATGCAACCCATCTTTGTACACGATGTAAAAAAATCCAACGAACGTGCTTTAGACACGCTCCAACGCGGTGCAGAAAGCATTCGTTTTACCTTTGAGAATGAGTCGGTAGACCTGAATGAATTATTACATAATCTTCCAGTAGAGAACGTCCGTTATTTTTTTTATTTGCCATTCCTCTCTATCGATTTCGTTAAGAAAGTAGCGAACTATAAAGCTACTTCTAAAGCTCAAATCACCTTATTAATTGACCCTGTAGGTCAATTGGTTTCCGATGGGAATTGGTTTACCAACCTCGATACTGATTTGGCACAATTGAACACTATAGCCACTCAATACCAAGGGTCGTTTTTAAGCATAAACGCTAAAACCTATCAAAATGCGGGTGCCAATATGGTACAGCAGTTGGCCTATACGATGGCACATATCAATGAGTATTTCAATAGGCTCCCTACCCTACAGCAGCCGATTACTATAGAAGTGGCTGTGGGAACCAACTATTTCTTTGAGATTGCTAAACTTAGAGCTTTGCGTCTTTTATTTAAAAGTTTGGCTTCGGAATACCATCATGAGTTGGATTGCCATATCATCGCTACCCCAACCAAACGCAACAAAACCTTGTATGATTATAATGTGAATATGTTGCGCACCACTACTGAATGTATGAGTGCTATACTAGGCGGTGCCAATTCGGTAGCGAATTTACCTTATGACAGTTTGTACCACAAAGACAACGAATTTGGTGATCGTATTGCCCGCAACCAATTGTTGGTTTTGAAACACGAAAGTCATTTTGACAAAGTACACAATCCGGCAGACGGAGCTTATTATATTGAAACCCTAACGGAACAGTTGGCTGAAAAAGCCCTATTGTTATTCAAAGACATAGAGGCGAATGGAGGATTGATTACCCAATTGATAGAAGGCAGTATCCAAAAGAAGATAAGTGAGAGTGCGGCTAAGGAGCAAGAGTTATTTGACAGTGGTAAAGAAGTCTTATTGGGCACCAACAAATACCCCAACAAGAACGATGCGATGAAACACGATTTGGAGTTGTATCCTTTTATCAAACAGAATCCACGCAAAACGCTTATCACTCCCGTATTGGAAAAACGTTTGGCCGAGAAACTAGAACAAGAACGACTTTCACTTGAGGATAATTAATAAATTCCTTATTTTTGAATATAAAACAATATGTTATGGAAGCAATACGACAAACGGTTAAGGTTAACAATCATACTATTAGTATTATTTTACCAGATCATTTTAATGCAGAAGAAGTAGATGTAATTATTCTTCCCTCAGAAAAAAAAGAATATTCAATTCCGCAGTGGCAAATTGATGAAGTAAGAGAACGAACCGATAAGTATTTAAAGAATCCTGAAAGTGCCACTAACATTGATGATTTTTTAAAAGAATTAGAAAATGAGCTATAAGGTTATTATAGTAAAAGAAGCAAAAATAGACATCATAGAATCCATGAGTTGGTATAAAAATATCAATCCAAAATTAGCTCATCGATTTTATCTTTCGATTCAAAATGCGATTTCAATTATACGTAAAGAACCTTTACATTTTCAAATCCGATACGATGATGTACGAATAATGATGTTGACTACATTTCCCTATTTGATACATTATACGTTTCAAGAAGAAACAATAATTATCAAAGCACTATATCATTCCTCTAGAGACAGTAAATTAAGTATTTTATAAGTAGTATACCTTGAGAAAAGACATCCAACATAT
>JAHEHJ010000126.1 GCA_024644655.1 Flavobacterium sp. | reverse complement strand
CCAAAGCAGCTGTCCCTTGTTCAAAAATAGGAGTTATGGAAGTAGAAGCACCTGAAATGATGGTGCTACTTCCTACAGATAATGATGTTATAATGGGATTAGGTGTTGCATTAACAAGGTAGGGTGTACCCACCATTTGGCCTATAGCAACGAAATTGTTTGCTAAAAATAATATACTTAATATGATTCTGATAAATAATTTCATGGATAGGTATTAAAATCCAGTTGTCATAAAATAATAGACTTTAGAACCCATCACTATAAAAGTGTAGAGCGTTTGTTTATTAGTCGTTGTGGCACCATTATTTGTTGAATAAAAAGTGAATCCAGTACTTGTAAAAGAAGATGTGCCACTTGATGTGCCTTGGACAGCGAGTGTATAAGTACCACCATCTTTAATATTATTTAGCGTAAAACTTCCTGCAGAAGCTGTTGTGTACGCCAAATTACTAAGGGCGAAATCGATTGTTGTCCCTGAACTAGCATTATAAGCTGTTGAATTGGTAGATGCACCATTAACTTCAAATTTTGAACTCGGAGTATTGGTTCCAATACCTACTTTATGATTTGTGCCATCTACAAAAATGGAATTATTATCGACATTTAAACTTGGTCCATTAAGAGTAACTGCGCCTGAATAGGTAGAGGTAACGACATTACTAGAGACACTAAATGTCGTACCACTCAGGTTTAATCCAGAGCCAGCACTGTAGGATGTCAAATCTGAGTTTGAAGGTATTCCTAAACCATTTATGTCTGATTGAGTGATATTTAGTTTATTAAATGCAATTGCTGCAGAGTTACTGATATCCACATTTGATATAGTCCCATCAGCAATGGATGAACTTGTTATAGCCCCAGTACCAATACTAAATGTCGTACCAGATAAATTTAGACCACTTCCTGCGCTATAGGTTGTATTTTGATCAGACCCAGGAATACCAAGTCCAACAATATCAGATTTTGCAATATTAAGTTTACTAAATGGAATTGCCGCAGAATTTGAAATGTCTGTTGAGACGATTGATCCAGCTAAATTCAATTTTGAATAATCAATAGCAGCAGAGGAATTAACATCCACATTGGAAATTGTTCCATCAGCTATTGATGTACTAGTAATAGCGCCTGAGCTAATACTAAATGTCGTACCTGATAATGTCAAGCCATTTCCTGCAGTATAGGTTGTGTTCTGATCTGAACCTGGGATACCTAAACTTTCAATATTGGCTTTAGTAATATTCAATTTGGAGAACGGGATGGAAGCATTAGTGTTAATATCTGCATTTGTAATTGTTCCATCTATAATGTTAGTGGAACTAATACTATTAGAGGCTAATTGGCTATTACCCACAGCTCCATTTGCAATTTTGATACTCGTCACACCACCATCAGCAATTCCCCCTGATGCTGCATTTGCCGTTACATAATCCTTAACTGCTTTTTGTGTGGGGAATAAGATATCGCTTGGATTTAAACCTCCTAAATCTGTGGCAGCCGATTTATTAGCTACATTTTCTTTCAAGCCCAAAGTCGCGTTAGAAGCTTTTAAATCCAAGGCAGCCTGGGTTGCTGAACTAATGGGCTTAGTTAAATCTGAAGTATTATCTACATTGGAAAGTCCCACCATAGCTTTTGTAATACCTGAAACAGTTCCTGTAAAAGTAGGAGACTCAAGTGGTGCTTTAAGTGCCAAGTCTACCGTATTAGCTTTGCCAGATAGTTGGCTAATAGTCGCTAAACCACTTAAATCTTGATCTCCTGTATTCGTACCACTTATAGCTTCTAGTTTATTTTTTTCGGCTGAAGTATAGTCATTTGTAGAAAGCTGTTTGCCATTTACTTTATCCACTTTTAAATCTAATGCCGTCTGTGTCGCCGTACTGATCGGCTTCGCTAAATCACTCGTATTATTGATTTGATCTACTCCTAGAGCCGTTTTTAAGGCTGAAATCGATGCTACTCCCGTTCCTCCTTTGGAAGCAGATAACACGCCATCCACGTTATCTGCGTTAACTCCATTTGCGTAATAGGCGAATGGTACGGATTGTAAACGGGTGGTTCCCATGGCTGCAAAGCTGGATCCGCCTGCAGGATCCATTTCCACTTTTAAGAATTTAGGATTGATTTTCCAGTTGATGTCCGTGAAGTTTCCGGTTTTAGAGATTTGGGTGCCATCACCTATCACCACGGAGAATATGCCTTGAGCGGTAGTGGTAACCTCTTTTGATTCTACATATTCCACCGTTCCGGTTTCTGAGCCTTGGATGACAGTGAAGCGTAGACTGATTTTTTGAGTGGCTAAAACGGCACCTGAGGAGTTTCTGCCAACGCCTTGGAAGTTGATGCCATTGTTTTGGGAATAGGCAAACAATGAAATGAATAAGAAAAGGATCGTATGTAATTTTTTCATTAGTTTATTCTACTGAATTTGAATGATAAAGATTGTTTTAGATCGTCTGAGGACGAATAAATCAGTCGAATGAAATAGGTGCCTCCTTGTAAATGAGAGATGTTTATTTCCTTTTCGAGGTAATTGATGTAATAAGTGGTTGGGTACGTATCAAGAATGCGACCTTGCTGGTCAATGAGATGGAATTCAACAAAACCGGGTTTCGACAAAGCTCCTTTAAGTCGAACAAAATCGGTAGCAGGATTAGGAAAAAGAACGAACTCCTCTCCTTCTTCGAATACCCGATTGACTATACCTGTAACTAATGGCGTGTAGGATTGAATAAATCCAGAACTTAAACTGACCTGATTCGTACTCTGGAAGTAAGCAATAGAAGCAGATTCACCTATGCTGTAGTCGAGTGATTTACTGGCCGCTCCACCCACATTGATCGTCATAGGACTGATGCTTTGAGCAGAGGCGCTAAAATTACCAAGAACTAAAAAAAAGATAAGGAGTCGAAACATGTATCGTAGAACAGAAATTAAATCTACGATTTAGACTAGGTAGTTTTTGAGTTTACGGTAAGGAAGTAGTTTCAAGTTCTGAATATGAAACTAAAAACGGCCTAAAGGGTCGTTTTTAACGTTTCTAGGTACTCTGAAGGGGTGCATCCGTAAAAGCGGTTAAAAGCACGATAGAAAGAGGTTTTAGAAGAAAAACCGGAGTCAAATGCGATAGCTTCGATGGTTAAATTGTCCAAAGTGTTCGCATCAATTTGTGACAGGAAATGGGTTAAACGCATTTCGTTTAGATAATCATTAAAGCGTTTTTGGTAATAATTATTGATAATATAAGACAAATCTCGATTCGGGATTTGGGTTTCAACTGCGACTTGGCTAATGGATAAATTAGGTTGTAAAAAGGTCTTTTGGGTATGGAAATACTTCTCTAATTTTTTGATTTCTTTCGAATAATTTTCAAGGATAAACGGAACCTTTACCGTTTCATTATTTACGATACTGGAAGGCGTTTCTTTGTATCGGATGAAAGGTAAACCTGTTAATACTTGCGGATTAATTAATAAATAAGTGAATACAGCAAAATGGGAAATCCCTAAGATGGTATTGGGGATAAGGGTAAGTTCGCTACTAGTAAATAAATTCTCTTGTGTAAAATATATTAGAATAACAATGAAAAAGGCGATAAGAAACCCGGATGATGCTAAAGTAAATATACTTAACCAGCGCGTTACGCGCTTAATTTGGTCTGTAATGGTTTGATTCGGATTGTTTCTCGTAAAGGTATAAATAAGGCGCCATTGGAATATCAGATAAAGAGTAGCTTGAATAGGCCTGAACAAATAGAATACATTCTCAGGTAAAATGCCGAGTTGTTTTTCTATCCCAAAGTTTTTGTCCTGAATCGTCTTCGTCACAATCTCTACTTTGTATTCTAGTGGACTTAAGAAAAAGGGCAAATAATTAATCAGAAAAAACAGGAAGGGTAATAAG